>CAZOFM010000062.1:0-4381 GCA_964579255.1 uncultured Candidatus Peribacteria bacterium | reverse complement strand
TTTCAATTATTACAAAATCTCCTTTGCACATCACAAAGATTATCTACATCTTTTCTTTGCTGGTAAGCTAAAATAAAATCTCAATGTTCCACTATCTCTCACCAAGTAGTTTTACAGTTTTTCTTTTCTAGAATTACTGGTTTTTGCTCTCATGTATTCAATTTATCTATTTCATCAGCTAATCATGACAAAACAAAATCTGCTTCAAATGGAAATTCATCATCCAAATTATTATTAGAATCCACAATGTCTGGTTTGTATAATTCTTCCTCTTTTTCTTCATCAAACAAAAAACTCCAATCCATAGCAGCTCCATGTCATCATTCCAAATCATCCATTCACCAATCAGCGGGACTACCTGGCAAAACAAAAACAACATCTTGAGGAGTTTCGGACATTTTTATCAAAAAACGATCTTGCTGTACAAGAATTGTAGCAAAAAAAAGTGCCAAAAACCAAAACACAAAAAAATTTTTAATCAAAACTGACATTGGTTTTTCTGATTTTGGATTAAAAAAGGTTTTCTTGTTTTTTTTCTGCTTTTTCATAATAAAAACTATAAATTTAAATATACCTAATTATAGTCCAAAACCCAAAAAAAGCAAATTTAATGCACAAAAAAATCAGATTTATATTTTATTTAATAATCCCACTTCATATACATTCGTCTCCAAGATAGGCCACAACGGTTTGTCCAGAGGCAATCGCCCATTGCTCCTCATCAAAACTTATTTCCATATTTCATTTGTCGTAAGAAATCAATGTCGCAGCTTGTGGCTCTTGCCTATATCTAATTTTGGTTTTGACCTGTAAAGAAACTGGAAAATCCTGAGAAATCCAATGCCAATCCAAAGCAAGCAAAGATTTCGCAGACAATTCCTCATGAGATTTATCCCCCACTACAACTATATTTTCTTTGACATCAGTTTTGATCACATATGCTTTGAAATTCAATCCTAATCAATGCCTCTGTCATACCGTAAAAAACCAAGCTCAATCATGCTTACCGACAACTCTTCAATCAGACAAAACTATATCTCATTTTTGATGTGGAAGTTTTTGTTCCAAAAATTTTTTGATAGGAATATTTCATATAAAACAAAGTCATTGACTATCAGGACGATCTGCATTTGGCAATCAAATTTCTTTTGCAATTTCTCTAACCCTAGATTTGGGAATATCTCATAAAGGAAAAATTGCTTTGCTTAGCTGATATTGATTGAGTCATGCCAAAAAATAACTCTGATCTTTGTGGTAATCTACTCATCTTAGTAATTTATATTTATTTTTTAAGCTTTCATCCACGGCAATTCTAGCATAATGTCCCATTGCAATCTTATCAAATCACTGCTCTATCGCCTTATTTAAAAAGACATCAAATTTAATCAGACTATTGCAAAGTATATCTGGATTTGGTGTAATTCATTTGGAATAGCCATCATAAATATAATTTATAATCCTATCTTGATATTCTGATTGCATATCAAAAACTAGCAACTCTATTCACAAAAACTCTGCAACTTTGATTGCTTCTTCTGCATCTTGATATGTACTACAATTTCCATTTTCCGATATATAATTTTTCATAAAAGCTCCTGTCACATCAAAACCCTGCTTTTGCAAAAGATAAGCAGCTACTGCAGAATCAACTCATCATGATAATCAAATCAATACACGCATTTGGAAATATTTTAGAAAATTAAGCAATAGTCCTTTGGACCATAATACAAGAATTATAAATCAGATTTATATTGTTTGTTTGGGCTTTTTGAATAGCTAAATCACTTTCTGCTCCAGGTTGCATCCGCACATTTTTTATTCACAATTCTATCACTTCATCCATTACTTTTTCTGTCACAATTGGCGGAACCACAAAAATTACTACATCTACCTTTGTTGGAATATCTGTAATTTGAGCATAAACCTTTTGTCACAAAACCAATTCTTCACTAGGATTTACAGGAATAGCCTTGTATCCACCAGCAAGCAAATCTTGCAAAATTTTGTTTCAATATTTTTCTGGATTGGAAGATGCTCACACAATAGCGTAAACAAAATTTTTATCAATCATCGAATTTTATTAAAAACTAAACAACAGTAAGGAATCTTTGTTCTACTTTTCTTACTCCAAATTTGGGATTATGAAATTTGACAATAGCTAATCATTTCCATACTTCCAAAACATAACCTGTCCCAAAAAGTTTGTGTTTGACAGTATCTCATTCGTCCACATTAGATTCAGTAGAACCAAAGCCAGATCATCATCACAAATCATATTTCTTGAGCAAATCAACAGCAATTTCATCCAAAAATCTACTTGGTGGATTCATTTTGGTTTGTCATCGAGTCATTCTAGAATTTGCATGAGAAAAAAACAAATGATCCTCTGCTCTTGTAATCGCAACATACATCAACCTTCTCTCTTCCTCCAACATTTTGTTGTCCATCAATGAATTAGACAAAGGAAAAACATGATCTTCCAATCATACAACAAAAACAAAAGGGAATTCTAATCATTTACTAGAATGTACGGTCATCAGTTTGATCGCATCCAAATCTCATTCAGAATTTTCTGCTATATCAGAAAGTAAAGCCACTTCCTCCATAAACTGCCTCAAAGCTTCCTCTCCTGTCTGTTGATATTTTTCAGCCATATTAATAATCTGTCCTATATTTTCATATTTTTCCATAGCAAGTTCTTCGCTTCATTCTTCTTTAATTAGATATTGTTTGTAGCCAATCGCTTTGACCATTTTATCTATAAAAACTGCTGGAGTCATATTTGGCAATTCAGCTTTGAGCTGATGCATAGTATTGATAAAATTCTCCAAACCTGTCCTAGCTCTAGCAGTAATAGAAAGCGTATGCAATTGTGGCAACAAATCATAAAAACTAATCGAATTTGCAACAGAATATTCAGAAATTTTGTCTATAGTCGTCTTACCAATTCATCTTGTGGGCACATTCAAAATTCTTTTTACCGAAACATTATCTTGAGGATTGATTACATATTTGATATAAGACAAAATATCTTTTACTTCTTTTCTTTCAAAGAATTTAAAAGCTCCAAACACCTTGTAAGGAATTCATTCTTGTAGCAATATTTGCTCAAATGGAGAGGATTGAGCGTTGGTCCTATACAAAATTGCAACCTGACCCCAAGTTTTTATCTTGTCCGTTTCTTTCATTTTTTTGATAAAATTGACTATATTTGCTGCTTCATCCATTTCACTACCATGCGAAAAACACACAATTTTATCTTCTCATTTTCTATGAGCTATAATATCTTTTTGATACTGATTTTGATTGTTTGCAATCACTTGATTTCATGCATCTACTATATGAGGACGAGAGCGATAATTTGTCTGTAATTTAAACATTTTGATATCTGGCCAATACATTTTTACATTCAAAAAATTCTCCATCAATGCTCCACGCCAACCATAAATACTCTGAAAATCATCACCAATCAAAGTAATATTCGCATCATCTCCAGAAATCATTTTCATCAGCTCAAATTGAATCCAGTTTGTATCTTGTGCTTCATCTACCATAATATAGGAAAATTGCTTTTGTCGTTTGGCCAAAACATCTGGCTGATTTTTGAATAAAAGATATGGCAACAAAAGCAAATCATCAAAATCCAAACTATTGGACAATTCCAATGCTTCTTGATATTTTTGATAAATCAAATACATATTTTGATCATAACTAGAAGATGCTTCTTTGGCTACTGATTTAGGATCTAATCCATTGTTTTTTTGCTTGGAAATAAAAGCTTTTACTTCTTGGGGCTTGAGAATATCAGCCATTCACAACTGTTTGATTACATCTCTAATCACAGATAAAGACTCATTTGAGTCAAAAATTCAAAAGTTTTTATTGTATTTCATATCTAGTTTTTCTATGTCTTCTTTGAGAATTTTGAGAAAAATACTATGAAAAGTCCCAATCCATTTGAAAGAATTTTCAGTCAAAACAGTCTCATATCCCGAATAACTAGAATGAATCGAATTCAAAAAATCATCTATCTCATCTCATTCCACAGATGTCTCAGTAGTTTGATTCAATCCTTTTGCTTGCAAGTCCTGTGCAATTTTGAGCAACCTTTCTTTCATCTCAGCGGCTGCTTTGTTGGTAAAAGTTACCGCCAAAATTTTGTTGTGATCCACTTGTTTTGCAAAAATCAAATAAGCTATTTTGTAAGTCAATGCACGAGTTTTTCCACTACCAGCACCAGCAATAATCAAACTAGAACTATCCGTATAAAGCGCAGCATTTGACTGCTCTTGATTGAGATTCGAACAAATATAATCCTTTATATCCATCAAAAACCAAATATAAAACATATAAAATCTGATTCTTTTTTTACTAATCCCAC
>CAZOFM010000061.1:0-4530 GCA_964579255.1 uncultured Candidatus Peribacteria bacterium | reverse complement strand
CTTTTGATGGGCCAGTTGGTGCTGCTCAAATTGGATATATTGACTGACAGTTTGTAATCAATCCAAACAAAGAACAACTAGAAAAATCTCTTTTAAATCTAGTTGTTGCTGGTAAAAAATGATCTATAAATATGGTAGAATGTGAAGCAAATGAGGTTCCAGAAGATATTCTCAAACAAGCATTTGTAATCTGACAAGAAGCAATTGACCAATCTTGTGAAATTCAGAATTCTTTTTTGAAATTATTGTCAATAAGTCCTCAAGAAATTTCACTTAACAAGCCATCTGAGGAGACAATGGATTTTGTCCGTGAAATAATCACAAAAGATAAATTAGAAGCTTTGACGGGAAACACAAAAGTGCCTTTCAATTCTTTGTTTTCTCAATACGAAAAAGAAGCTTTGGAAGCGGCAAAAGGAAAGATTGAAGATTGAGATTTGGAAGACTTCACAGAAAGTAAAATCAAGATGGCAGTTTTTAATGTAATCAAAGATTTTATTCGTTCTCGCACATTAGAGACTGGGAAAAGAGTAGATGATAGAGATATCAAGGAAATTAGGTCGCTTTATTGCGAAGTTGGGCTTTTCCCAAGGACACATGGTACCGGATTATTTCGAAGATGAGATACTCAAGTGTTGAGTACAGTTACATTATGATCACCTGGTGATTACTTGATATTAGATGATATGGAAAACGACTGAATCCAGCAAAGATATATGCATCATTATAATTTCCCTCCATTTTCTGTATGAGAGGCAAGAGCTATGAGAGGAACTGGTCGTAGAGAGATTTGACATGGAAGATTGGCTGAAAAAGCCTTGGAACCAATGATCCCAGCAAAAGAAAGTTTTCCTTATACGATTAGAGTAGTTTCTGATTGTTTAGGTTCTGGAGGATCTACTTCAATGTGATCTGTTTGTGGGTCTACGCTTGCTTTGATGGATGCTGGAGTGCCATTAATCAAACCTGTTTCAGGAATTGCTATGTGATTGATGACAGAGCATGAAGAAGATTGAACAATTACCAAACATATGGTTTTAAATGACTTAATGGGGACAGAAGATTTTATGTGAGATATGGATTTTAAAGTGGCTGGTACTGTAGATGGGGTGACAGCTCTTCAATTGGATACTAAATTAAAAGGTTTGACTATGGACATCGTGCATGAAACTATAAATAGAGCTTGTGAATGATACAAAGAAATCATGACTCTAATGTTGGAAACTCTTCCACAAGCAAGAGAATCAGTAGGAACATATGCTCCCAAAATCCATATAATGCAAATCAATCCGGACAAAATCAAAGAAGTAATCGGAAAATGATGAGAAGTGATCAACAAAATCATAGAAGAATCTGCTTGAGTAAAGATCGATTTGAATGACGATGGTTCTTGTTTTATTACTCATCAAGATCAAAAATCTATTGATAAGGCAGTAGAGATGATTTTGGAAATTACGACAGATTTAGAAGTTGGGCAAACTTTTGACGCAAAAATTACTAGAGTAGAGGATTATGGTCTATTCGTACAGCTGCCAAAAAACAAATTATGACTTTGTCATGTTTCTCAGCTTGGGCAAAAATATGCTCCACCATTATCTAATCATTTCAAGATTTGAACTACGATTAAGGTGACTATTTCCAGTATAGATCAGACTGGTAAGGTTGCTTGTAAAAAAATAGGATAATGTAAGATAAAAATCAAAGGCGGACTAGTTTCCGTCTTTTTTTATAAATTTGCAAAAAAACCAATTCTGACTATAATTGATTAAATAAATTGAAGAAATAATTCAGAATTAATTTTATTTTATTAACTACTATTCTATGGATTTTACTAATATTCAATATATTGAAGAAGGAATTAGAACTATTACTATACAATGAGCAACAAAAATTGCAAAAGAAGCTTGTAAAGTGATGGAACAGGAACTTCGTAATCAACAATTTGACAATAAAGAAGATCTAATTAATTTTTTTGATAAAGCAAGTCAAATGTTGATTGATGCGAGAGAAACAGAGCCATTGCTGCGCAATGGAATGAAATATGTCAAATCCAAGCTAAAAAATTGAGCCTCTCAAATAGAACTTGCAGATGCTTTTGCTGAATATTTACAACGAATAGAAAATGAGGAGAGTATTAGAACAGATTTGTGAGCTGATTTGATCTATTCGGATGAAAATATCATGACTCATTGTCATTCAAGTTCTGTTGTGAAAATATTGACAACTGCTCACCAACAATGAAAGAATATCCATGTTTACAATACAGAAACCAGACCATTATTTCAATGAAGAAAAACATCTACAAATCTTATAAATGCAGGAGTTCCCAATACAATGGTTACAGATAGTTCTGCGCCTTTTTTCGTAGACAGTATTTATGAAGATGATATAGATATTCACAAAGTTTTTTTATGAGCTGATTGTATCAAAACTAATTGAGATACAATAAATAAAGTCTGATCTTTTTCTATTGGGCTTTCGGCTTGGCATTCATGAATTCCTGTATATATCGTGTGATCCTTGCTAAAAGTCGATCCAACAAATCAAATAAATATTGAGACAAGAGATGGATCCGAGCTTTGGGAAGATGCACCAAAATGATTAAAAATCTTAAATTATGCGTTTGATTTGATTCCTGCAAAGTTTATTACTTGAATAATTACGGAATTTGGGATCATTCGCCCAGAAAACTTACTAAAAGAGCTGGAGGCAAGATATCCTCGAATGCTTGATGACCTCTAATCCCTCCCTCCAAAATATCAAATTTGCTTTATAAAAAAACCTCACGAAATTGCGAGGTTTTTTTATTTAAAACATTTTATAAATGTTTTTTCTTATTTGCATTGTGTTCTTCTAAGGTTTTCCCATACCATATCTGTCATTTACTATCATGCAAATAATATAAATAATCTGTTTGAGTCGCCTTCAAAGTCGCCATTATGCTATTTATGCTGGGATTTCCTACAGGCGTTGGTGGTAATCCAGCGATTGTTCTTGTGTTGTATGGATTGTTTTTGTCAGCCACATTTTTTGCGATAAAATTTGGATTACAGTCACTATAAGGAATTTTGAAAAAATAACACAAACTAATATCTGCTCAAATTAGCATTCAGATTTGTTGTCTTTTGATTAAAATACCAGCAACTATTGGTCTATTTTTTTCATTTTTTTCTTCTTTTTCTACAATACTTGCCATAATTATCGAATCATATCGCGAGAATCATTTTGGAGTTGCAAGTTCGTTCGCCTGTTTCCATACCTTTTTAGCAAAATTATCAAGCTGTAAATAAACTAGTTGATCAATTATGTTTTTTTCTATATCTACTTTGTATGTATCTGGATACAAGAATCACTCCAAGCTTTTTAGTTGCTTCGGCAAAAACTCATATCTGTTTTGGTACTTGCTTATTATATTTTGATTTTCTGCGAAGCTAATATATTCTCATTTTTCAGCCAATCATTTGCTGGTCAAGGAGTGATCTATATCATAAATTGACCATCATTCTAGTATTCTAATTGTGTGGTAAGAAACTTTGGGTCATTCCATAATAGTATCTACAAAAGTTTTTGCCTTATAATTTCCACTAAATATATAGCTTCACACCTGAATTGTGTTCAAATTAATTTTATTTCTTTTTACAAACAATTTTACTTGAATTTTATTTTTCCAAGATAAGTCAGAAATCAATGTTTGTAAGGTATCTCATTCTTTGATTGTAATTGTTTTATCATAATCAAAGTTACTTCCAAACAAAAATTTGTATAATAATAAAATCAGAATTCCCAACAAAATATACCTTCAGATTTTAATTTTTTTTCTATTTTTCATTATTTATCAAAAATACTAAAAGCATAAATTAATGATCATATCACTGTTCTTCCAAAGTCATTCCTACAATCGCTTCTTCCTGAGTCATATCTCCATTTCATTTTGGATCTCTATTGATATAAACATACATTGGAACAATCATTGGCACTCTATCAATAATTTTAACAATAAATTCGCTCAAATCTTCTTTGATTTGTTTTAGATTGTCTTTTACATCCATGCGTTTTTTGACATTTTCATTGTATTTTGCTCTCGCAAATTCTACGATTTGAGTGTGAATATTTCTTACTTCTGAAGAATAAACGAATCATCTGGATTCAATTTGTATGTTTCCAATCAACTCTTTACTTTTGGTATCAATCTTGAAAATCAACGAAATCACTCAGCTTTCAGCCATAATGTTACGAGCTTTGATTACATATTCTCCAGATAAATGTCATTGTCATTTTCCATCAACTAATATTGTATCAAGTTTGATTTTATTGTCAGAAACCATTACAACATCATCATACATTTCTATAATATGTCAGTTTTGATGAGGCATCAGAATTCTGCTTTCTGCGATTCACATATCCAATCATATTTTTTTATGGTCATATCTTTCAGCTGCTGCCATATAATATGGAAGAAAAAATTCTGGTTTCAATAAACTAAGAAATAGTTTATGATCTTCTATATTTCCATGTCCAGAAGCGTGAATA
>CAZOFM010000060.1:0-4897 GCA_964579255.1 uncultured Candidatus Peribacteria bacterium | reverse complement strand
CATATTATTGTAGGTCTCAACACTTTTTTGTACAAATAATCAATCAATGTTGTAGTTCACATTGCATCCATTCTTTCAAATTCAATTCATTTCGCTTTGATATCAGCCCTCAATTGATCCGCATCATCAATTCCATATTTTGTAATATCAATTCCAGATGCTTCCATTACACCTTTTGTAAAATCAATTCTTTGCCATGGAGTTGTAAAATCCACATCTTTGATATTTCCATCCTTATCTTTTACTTTCAAAACTTTTGGCAATCCAAGTTTATCAAACAAATAATCAAACATTTTTTCATTAAATTTCATATTATCTTCATAATTTCGATATACTGCATAATGCTCTACTTGAGTAAATTCCTGCAAATGAGATGGGTCTGATCACTCATTCCTAAAATCTTGCCCTATCTCAAAAACCTTTTCAAACCTACCAACCGTAGATTTTTTCAGTGAAGTTTCAAAGGCAATTCTCAAATATACATCAGTATCAAAATCATTATGACGAGTAATAAATGGCTTTGCAGCAGCTCCACTAGCAGCATTATCCAAAATTGGAGTTTGAATTTCTATAAATCATTCTTTTGTATAAAAATCTCTAAGCGTTTTGTAAAATTTGGATTTAAATAAAAATCTCTGATAAGATTCAGAATTCATTGTCATATCCAGATATCTTTTTCTATATATATCTTCTTTATCTTGCAATCAGTGAAATTTTTCTGGAAGCGGTCTAATTGCTTTGGACAAAAACTTAAATGTAGAAACGAAAATCGTCAACTCTCACTTGCGAGTAACAAATACTTCTCATTCTACTCCAATAAAATCTCCAACATCTACCATTTTTTCCATAAATTTATAAGCAGACATTCAATTTTCAGATCAATCATTCAATACAGAAACACCATTTCCATCAGCATCTATTATAGAACAATTATCTCTATGAAACATCAATTGAATTTGTCCTGTACTATCCATCAATCTCGCAAAGGCTAATTTTCAATGACTACGATAAAGCATCAATCTACCAGCAGTTTTCACATTAATTTCTACTTTTTCTATAATATCGTTTATATCACGCAAATCGGAATCCTTATGTTTTTCTATAATATCAGAAACCAAGTTCTTTTTTTCAAAACTTTGTGCATAAGGAATAATACCCAATTCTTTGATTTTTTGAATTTTGGAAATACGAACATCGCGTTCTGATTGTAATAGTTCTGTCATAATTATTTAAACAATAAAATAAAAATCTGATTTAATTAAATTTTGTAGTAAATGTAGTTTGTAAGGTAAGTTGGTAATCTTCTGTAGATCACCTAAGTTTGTTTTTCCATACTCAAGCATATGGTTTTGTCTTGATAGATATTATAAAATAAGGTGCAATTTGCTGAGCTTCTTCCATCCAAGCCAAATTTGGATCTTTACTAGGATATATTTCTATATTCCAGTCCACAACTGTAATACTATCGTCAAATAAGTTTACCCAAGCTCAATCATATTCCGATGAGTTAATGGGAAAACTGTATCATCAATACGGATCTCATAAGCTTTGTCAACTACAAATAAATCATTGTGAATAATCACAAGCCCAAGTATCCAAAACATTATCATAAACTCCTATTGAGTTATTTATATCAAAATCGTGCTGATCTCAGGCATCAAAAGCTTTGAGCTTCAACATTTGCAATGTATACAAAAACTCATTATCTCCAGAAATAATTCAATCTCAATTAAAATCTCAACTATCTATCAAAGCTCTTCTAATAAAAACTCTATTTTGCTGGTCTTGAGAAATCAAGTACAATTCCTGGACTCATGTTGCATCCAAAATTGCATCAGGCCCCACTCCCAAATCTGTATCATCAGAATCACCTATTGCAGAAAAATCATAATCCACATTTTCCTTTACGTCCAAAAATTGCAAAGCATATTGTCCAAAAGCTTGATATGTACCTGTCGCACAACCACTAAATAGGTTTGGATTATATACTACCAATTCATCTCCAATTTGATAACCAGTCAAAGAACTACAATAATAATATGCATGCCTCAAATTATCTCACAAAAATGAATTCTGATTTCATAATGCTGTAAATAAATCACAATGTCAGTTTATTCCGACATTTCGAGAAAACTCATCTCATTCTGTATCACAACCCACACGAGAACGATTAAAATATTCCTCATAATCTATCGTATAATCTCTCAAAAGCAAATTTACTCTTTCAAACATATAATATGTACTTTCCATCAATTTTGCCCTAATCTGAAAAGAATGCCTAAATGTCATTACTCACAAATAAGCATTGATCACAACAGTCATCAACAAAAAAAATCCTGTAATAGCAAGCAATATTTCCAATAAAGTAAATCACTTTTTTTTCATTCAAAAACTATATAATAAATTATTTTGAGAATTCTTGATTTAGTTTATTTCTAGTGGCTGGACCCATCCATCATCGAGTTGATTGTTGATTTTCATATCATTTCAAAAGTCAATGTTTCATCTGATATTGATAAACAGCTTGTAGTGTTTGATTTGAATAAACTCCGTCAATCTCAGCTGAATAAAATCACAATCAGTTCAGCAATCTTTGTAATATTTTAATATCTGGATGAGATTGTCATTTTGTAAATGGAACTGTAAATTTAAATCCCAATGGCAAGCCAGAAATCTGATTCTCTTTTGATTCGGTTGTTTCTATATTTTTATTTTGACTCAATAGTTCTTGTCTTTTTTGAGATACTGCAGAATTAAAACTTTTGTTCGTATCATTTTGAATCATTATAATCAAAGGAATCCATTTCGTAATAGCAGTTTGAAATTGACTAGAAACTGAATTTCCACTCAAAGTTTCTGTAGAAAAAGTTTTGATTTTTGATAATATTTGAGCAGATTCATTGAGATAATCATCATTCGCCAAAACTTTTGAACATTGCAAATTAGAACCATCATAATACAAATTCAAGAAATTATCTACTTCTTGAGAAAGTTTTTCTAATTCCTTATTATTGTACCATTTTTTGAGCAAGGAATTTACACTTTCATCAAATTTTTTCTGATATTCTGCAATAGTAGATTCTTTGAGAATAGACAGTTCTTCATCCAAATTAATCAGGTTCTTATTTCTTTTGATTTCTCTATCTATAATAGCTTGAAAATTCACGTCCAGTGCCATACTCATCGCCTCTTTAATCAATGGTAATTTCTCAAATATATTTATTCAAGTTCCAGATAATTTTGATTGATATTTTAACAAATCTGACATTAATTGATCATAGGACTCCTCTATCAATATTGAAGATTTAATTTTGACAGACAAATCATTCAATAATGTTTTATTTTTCTGACTATAATCCTGGAAATCTTCTACAAATTTATTTACTTTTCATTTATATGAAATTGCGAATTGTTTTAAAAAAACATCTTGTTGCTCTGAAAGTTGCGACAAACCCGACAATATACGAGTTTTTTCTGATTCATAACTAAGTCAAACGGGAAACAATGAAATATTTTTCTCATCCAAAACACGCTTTTTTTGTTCTATATCCAAGACATTTGCATACAAATCAGAATATTTTTCCAAATAGGAAATTTTAAACATTTTGCTTTCATTTTGTATTTCCTCCAAAAGATTTTTATCATTTATTACTCATAAACACTGAAGTCATTTGTAATCCATAGAAGACAAAAAATTAGCACTAGAAGATATAAAAAAATTATAAGCCTCTACATAAGATTGATCAAATAAAGATTCTATTTGGGTTTTTTCTGTAGAAAGTGTATCTACAAGAGATTTTTGAGTAGTTTCTGCCTGCGCAATCCCTCAATAAATCAAAAAAGATAATCCCAATAAAAAAGCAGATAATTTTTTCATTATATTTCCAATAAGAAATAAAGATTTCCTATTTTATATATAGTATTAATTTGGAATATTTCAAGTTGATTTTATAATATAAAATAGTAATATCAAAAAAAGAAATCTGATTTTAATTTTTTAAAAACAATACAGATGACATTAGTTCCTAGCGTTATAGAAAAGACCAAAAACTGAGAAAGAGCTTATGACATTTATTCTAGATTATTGGAGGATAGAATAATTTTTATTTGAGAGCAGGTACATTCTGCAATGGTAAATACTGTTGTCGCTCAATTATTGTATTTAGAAAAAAAAGATCCAGACAAAGACATAATCATATATATCAATACTCCTGGTGGAGAAGTTTATTCATGAATGGCAATATACGACACAATTCAACACATCAAATGTGATGTTTCCACAATTTGTGTATGATTAGCTGCATCTATGGGATCAGTATTATTAGCTTGTGGTACAAAAGGCAAAAGGTTTGCATTACCTCACGGCAAAATAATGATTCATCAACCACTAATTTCATGATGAGGAATTACATGACAAGCTACAGATATACAAATAGAAGCTGAAGAAATGATAAAAGTCAAAACTATGCTAAACAATATAATGGCAAAACATACTGGACAAAGCCCAGAAAATGTTGCTCAAGATATGGAAAGAAACAAATGGATGACTCCACAAGATGCTCTAGAATATTGATTAATTGATAAAATCATAGAATAATTTTAACCAAATTTCGCAACAACACAAAATGAATAGTTACAAAGCCACAATTTGATTGGAAATTCACCTAAAATTAAAATCTCCAAACAAACTTTTTTGTCAATGCAAAAATCAGCAAGACTTTGAAAATATAGCAGAAAACACCAACATTTGCCCAGTTTGTAGTTGACAACCATGAGCTACACCTACTTTAAGTAAAGAAGCTTTGTACAAATGACTTGTGTTGTGAAAAGCATTAAATTGTGAAATCAATAAAAAATCTAGCTTTGATAGAAAATCTTATTTTTATCCAGACCAAAC
>CAZOFM010000059.1:0-5106 GCA_964579255.1 uncultured Candidatus Peribacteria bacterium | reverse complement strand
TCTAGAATATGCTTGTAAGCATCATCATTGTTTCAGGTGAATAGCTTATTTAAAATCGATTTCATTTGTGAATAAAAGTTTTAAAAGATTTTTAGAAAAAAGGCAAAAAATGCCTTTTATAGATTTATAATTTGTATACCTGGGTAATAATAATTTAGAATTTCTTGGTAAGTTCGAGAATTTTTTGCAAAGAATTGAGCTCATTTGCCACTAAGTCACACTCAATGTCCACTAAAATCACTACATTTATCTATATCTACTCTAGAAACAAGGTATGGAGTATCCTGCCATCACCACTTATCTTTGGCGGACCAAGTAAATCCAGCTGAACAGCTAAAATAAGGCAAAATCGGCACATAACCATCATAAAGAATAATCTCATTTCTTTGAGCACTTACAAACTGTGGAACGATCTTCAATGTTTTTTCCAAGCCAGCTCAAACATATTTTTGGAATATATCAGGATGATCTACTGCAAGATATGGAGCTGAAGCAGGGATAGAAGGATGAATATTTTCTGGATGCATATAAAATAAAGCATACATTTTGGAAATTAAATTAATCGCCTTTATCTTTTCTGGCTCCTCGGAATCATTTGTCTCTGCGATTCATCTAAGATATTGATGAAATGAAAGTGTATTTACGAGAATATATTGATTATCATATTTATCTGTTTTTAGGTTTTTGATAGGTCATTTCTCAAAACTTATAGAACCATAAAATGTATTCCAAGGAATATTCATATAAGAGACTCTTGGATAATTTTTGATTTCGATTAAGCCAGCATTTGCAGTGACTATAATTTTATCTAACAAATAATTCTGGTTGTTGATGGACAATAACAACTTTCAATTAGAAATTTTTATAGAAGCAGAGTCAGATTTGTATATGCCCGAAGGGCTTTGAAATGAACATATAGAATCACAATAAATATCCCAACTTTTATAATCCATTGATAATTCATGCAAAAGTACAGAAATATCTGATTTGATATATTGTTTGACTTGGTCTAAAGAAACTTTAGCAGTGATTTTGTTTGTAAAAGTTGTGGCTAAACTTGTTTTCTTTTTTTTGAGATATTCCTTTTTGAAAGCTTGAGATATTTGATCAAAAACAGGCCTCCAATTTTTCAAAAGATTTAATCAGCGAGCATTTGAAGAACTTGAGGTACTTGAAGGATTTGAACTAATTGTAGAATTGGAAGATGTTTGATTTATTGTATTTGTCGATATGTTTGTAGAGGTAGAAGTCTGTGAAGTATTAGTGGTAGATTGATTTGTGTTTGATATACTCGGCAAAGATGTCCCAGAAACTAAAGCTTGTTTGACCAAAGCCCTAATCTGCGGCAAAAGAGCATAAAGGTTTTTACCTGGGCAAGCGGTAGCTCAAGCATCTCTATGGCCTGCAATAGTATAAGATTGATTGGATTTCATATATGGGGATTCTTTGATTTCTCTGTGATAATGAGCAGTAGCAGTAGGATCTATATTATATTTTGCACTTAATGTGGAAATCAACTTTACCAAACTGACCAATTGTTTTGCAGTCGGCTGTTGAATTTCAAAATTTCACATCAGCGCAATTCATACGCTTGGAGTGTTGTTTCGCAAGGTATGAGCAGCAATTACTCCAGCTCATCCTGCTCTACCTTCATATATATTTCCATAAGGATCTATCAAAAAATTATATCAGATATCTCCCCGTCATCTAGTAATTGCATGAAATTTATAAGTCTTATGTAAATATTCTCTCACACTTTCCAAACCAGTAAATCCAGAAGTATTGTCTGCTGTATGATGCACAATAATTTTACTTTTTTGATAATTGTAGCTTTGAGGCCAGCTTAGATAACTAAGTCAATTATTGTAGACCACATTATTGATTTGTTGCTCTAAAGAGAAAAAAGAAGACAAATAATCATTTCTAGCCATTCTTTCATATTCTAATCTCCAATCTTCTTTTTGTTTTTCTAAAAATTTATTATAATCTGATGCTGCTAATTGATCCATAGCTTCTTCTTGTCTTTTTTTCTGTAATTCCTTGAAATCAGAATAAGACATACTTAGATACCTAATACTTTCATCTGCTCACCATTCTGCGCGAGAAATAATTTCTATTCCAGGCAAATTCCATGAATTCGCAAAACTAGATATTGAAAAAAAGCAAACTATGATAAGCAATAAAGTAAATAATTTTTTCATTTAAATGCGTAATAATTTAAGATAAAAGAGAATACAAAATCAGATTTTCTTTTTTGATATTGGATTGAAACATTTTTTTGACTTTGAGTCGCTGATATGTTTGGGCAATATTGTGCTTTGTGGAATAAGCAATCCAAGCGTCAACAAACTGCTCTAATATTCAGATTTTATAGAATTTTTCTAATATATTAAATTTTTCTATAATTTTTCCATCTTTTGGAAGAATATTTAGTAAAGTTTGTAAATCTTTCTCTATTTCTGAGTTTTCTTGTATTTGATTGATAAATTTATTTAAAACTCCAGGTCTTCACATAGCCATTTGAAGTAATAAATCTTTGACTTCTGGAGAGGAAATCACAAACGATTGTTGCTCTATATATGTAAGCATTTCTTGCTCTGATAAAGGGAAAAATGGAATAGATACTGCCCTAGAAAGAATTGTGTCCAATACTTGTGATTTATTGGAAGTCGTAGCCAAAATCAATCTTTGAGGAAGAAGCTCTTCTGAGGCCTTGAGAAAGGCATTTGTAGCTGACAAAGTCATTCTTTCTATGTTTTCTATCAATAGAACTTTTCCTCATCCAAACGAAGTTTGTTGAAGCCAAAAAATTATTTCTCTAACTCATAAATCTGTATACTCATACTGATTCAACAATGTTTTGTAAGCTTCTTCTGCAGGCTTGGCTGCAACTCTGATTGAATGTTTTTTTCATAAAATATCGGAAAAATCTTGAATATGCAAAAATCAGTTATGAAAAAAATCTCACAAATACTCTTTTGAATATTCGAGTGCAAAAGAATGTTTACCAACATTCGCAGGTCCATACAACAAAAAAAACCCAGTTTTCGATCAAATAGAATCAGAATTTTGTGTCATATATTTTTGTAAGTGTTGTCTTGCTTCTTGATTTCCAATAATCATTGCTTTTGAAATCTAATAAATTCACAAATTTAGTATAGCAAAAAAAACAGAAAATACAAACAGAAATATCTTTGTTTAATCGATAATTTTGTGCATAATTGCATTTAATAGCTTTGGAGATCATTGGTCAGCATATCTTTTTGCAAGTTCTATAAGTTCGTTGAGTAATACCTCTTTGGGTGTTTTGAGTGTTTGTCGCTCAGAATATCATAATAAAAACAAAGTCCTATCTATAGCACTCATTTCTTGATAAGCAAAGGTCTCTATATGCTTGTTTACCTCTTCTTCTAAGGATTTTTCTGATTTTAGTGCAAAAGGGACAACCTTGAGCAAATAATCTATATCCAAATCATCTTGAGTCCATTTATCAAAAAACTTTTCTAAAAAAATAGGTAAATCTGACTCAAAATCCAGAATCTGATGTTTTTTGATAGAATCAATAAAAATTTCTTTTTCTTTTTGAAATTTCTCAGTTTGGCTCTGAAATATATTATCTATAAACAATGACTCCTCTATTACATGGTCATTATCTATTAATTTTCAAAAAAAGTAGTGCTGATAAATATAGGACAGCGCTACCTTTCTTGCATTAATTCTCTTTCTTATATTCATGTTATCTTGAATTGTAAAAGCGTAAAATAGCAAAACTTGAGCAAATTAACGCTTTGGAATAAGAACAATAAAATTAAGCATCTATTATTTTTTCTCCACCTTTTGCTTTTATTGTAATAACTTGTTTTCATTTATAATATCCACAAGCAGGACAAACTCTATAAGATAGCTTTTTTGCTCAACAATTTGAACACTTGGATACTTGATATTTTTCTGTCATATTTCTCAAGTTTCTCGTTTCCCAAGTAGCATGTCTAGTACGAGAATCTCTTTTGGATATTTTCTTCTTTGGACCAATAGTCATCTTTGGACTTTACAAAGTAAAATTAAAATTAATCAACACTCACAACTGTTTTTAAGTATTTTCTTCAATCAAAACGAGTAACATTCTTTTTGGAAAAAGAAACTGTGCCGTCAATAGCTGCATGAATAGAAAAATCTCTACCAGTATATGTGTTTTGACCACATTCATATTTAGATCATTTTTGTCTAATAATAATATCTCCAGCTCTTACTGTCTGTCCACCAAAGGCCTTTACTCCTCTATATTTTGGATTGGAATCTCTAAGGTTCCTCGTTGATCAACCAGCTTTTTTATGTGCCATTATATTCAAAAAAATGTATAAAAACCTATTAAGTCAGTTTTTGTTTTTAGTTATTTGATATATTATTTCAAGAGATTTTTACTCTAATCACTGGGATTTTCTATAAACTTCTCAAACAGGTAGCAATCTACCAATAATTACATTAGATTTGAGGTCTGACAGTGTATCTATAGCTCATCTCAATGAAGCTCACACCATCACTCTAATTGTTTCTTGGAAAGATGCAGCAGAAAGCCACGAATCCGTCTCTTTTGCAATATTTGTCAATCATAATGCAAGCCTTTTTCACTTTGCTGGAGTTTTCCCTTGTAATTCAAGTTCTCTATTTACGCTAATAAATTCTTCGTATTTTGCATGAGTTCCTGGAATAAAACTACTATCTCACGAATCCTCAATAAATACTTTAGAAAACAACTGTTTTACAATAATTTCTATATGTTTATCGTTTAGATCTTGTCATTGAGAAGAGTAAACTTTTTTTGTTTCTCTAATAATATACTTTTGAGCTAACAAGTCTCATACAATGTCTTTGTATTCTCTGACATCTAGTGTTCATAAAGTCAAAACAGTTCATTGATAAACCTCATCTCACTCTTTTACAATTGGAGATAAACCATGTAAAGCCTTACTGTATTCCTCTTTCACTCACAATACTATATGATCTTTTTTTATTTCTAGAATATCTCATTCTTCTTGCACCTTTAATTTACTTCTACCCTTTGTTGCAAAAACATCTCATTTTTTTAGATTATCTCATTTTTTTGCA
>CAZOFM010000058.1:0-5206 GCA_964579255.1 uncultured Candidatus Peribacteria bacterium | reverse complement strand
AGAGTTTGACAATACAATCTGATTTAATATATGACAGCTCCAAATGGGAATTGAGTCATCAGAACAAATGGCTAGTTTTTTGGGAGCACAACGACTACTTTATAATAAGATAGAAACTTTGGAAGAGATTGTAGAAACCTATAAAAATTTAAAAATAGAAGACATCCAAAAAATAGCAAACAAATTAAACAAAGAAAATCTGTATTTGTATTATATTAAATAATCCTTCTAAAAATCCCCTTCCATCACAATCGGACAATGATCACTTCACATCACATCATCCTGATGGTCCATAGATTTTATAAAAGGGACAACATCACTAGAAACCCAAAAATAATCCAATCTCCGTCAAACATTTCTCGGCCTCGCACCAGCTCTATAACTCCATCGAGTATATTTATCCCTCAAATCTGGATAAAAATGACGAAATACATCCACAAAATCATTTGCAAGCAATTTATCTAATTCCTCCCTTTCTATCGGCAAAAATCCTATAGAATTTTCATTTTCTTTGGGCCTCGCAATATCTATTTCACGATGACAAATATTAAAATCTCCACAAGAAATTATTTTTTTTCCCTTTTCACGCAAATCATTGCAATAAGCCAAAAATTTAGAGTAAAAATTTAATTTATAAGACAACATTTCCGTACCATCAGCTCTTTCTCATCAATTTGGAAAATATATATTCAACAAAACAAAATCTGAAAATTGGATTTCGGTCATTCTTCCATCTTCATAAAAACATTCCAACTCATCAAATGTATTTTTCATATTTACAACTTCCAAGGTCTTTTTCCAGAAAATCGCGGTCCCAGAATACCCTGGCCTTTGTCCAGCATGCCAAACATAATCATAATCCTGCAAAGCAAATCTAATCTCGGAAGGAAGCTGGGTTTCAAATGCTTTTACTTCCTGTAAACACAGAATATCTGGATTCTCTCTTGAAACCCAGTCCAAAAAACCTTTTTTCAAAACAGCACGAATTCAATTTACATTCCAAGAACAAATTTTCATAATAGCAACACTAAAAATCATAAATTATTCTGATTGAATTTTTTGCATTATTCAACAAACGATATTTATCTACTGCTCACATTTCAAATGTACGTTGAAGCATCAAAAACACTCGTCATCTCATTTCTATCATATATGGATTTTCTATTTTTGTCATAATATCATGTTTTTTCAAAGCATTTAAGTGCTTGTACCAAAAATCCATATTCTCTCATTCCAATAAATTATTCTCTTCACCGAAAACTAACCTAGACAAAACAGTACCAAATTCCGCCCTAGAAACCAATCAATCTGGATTAAAAGATTTTTGAGGGATAAATCAGTCAGATTCCAATCCCATCAATCACAATTGACAAGCTATCTTGGAGAAAAAAATCATTTCAGATCACTGGTCCGACATATCATCGTAAATATCACATCATTCTTTATTAATATCTGGATACAATCAAACAATTGTAACCGCAAATTCACTAATCATTTTCGCCAAGTGTTTTCTCAAAAGCTGTCATTGAAGATCAGCAGTTTCTATTGGACACATAGTAGTGATTCATTGTCAGTAGGCAAACTGAAAAGCATCAATCAATTCCTGAGAATAATCAGAATCCTCTATTGGACAAACCTTTGCTGATCCGTGTGTGTACTCTCACTCACAAATTCCATCATAATAACTTGGTGAAAAATCTCCATCCGGACAATAATCCTTCCTCAAATAAGATCATCATCCCCAACCTCCTCCATCCAAAGATCAATGAGGAAAAATCTTTTCTAAATACAAAGTAGATCCAGAAAGCACAGCTTTGACCTTATTTCACATAATTGCAAGATTTTCCAAATCAATAAATCACATTTCTTGCACAAATCCAGATTCCAAATCTGCCTCATCTCATTTATAAATTTGCATTCATTGTCCACTCAATCCACAATCTACAAATCCAGCTCAATTCTCATTCAAATGAAATAAAGGATTCAATCATCACAAAATCTCTATTTGATCTCTCATCAACACAAAAGATTTATCTTTATAGAAAACATACTTATCATCTCCACATCACAAAACAGAACAACTAGGTCTTATTTCAAAAAAATAGTCTGATATATTTCAAGGATTTCATTCCATATCTTGGACATCTACACTCACACGAATAGTTCAAGATGCAGGAAAATCTTTATGATCTCTAATTTCAATCATTTGATCCGGTAAATTAGCTTGACCATTTATTCATGAAAAGTTCAAAAGATTCCCAGAAAAAACAAATGGTCAATAATCCGTTCCAGAAATTCCACTCAAAGTCACAACAACAGAATCAATGTTTACACCAGCCCAATCATCCTTGATTCAAAGTTTCACAGGAACATCATAATTTACAAAACTAGAAGACGGTTCTGGATTACGAGAATTAGAAATCAATTCTGGTCACTTTGGATGATTAAATGAATATGATAAAACCCTTTGATTTCAATTACGATCTTTAACAAAAACAGACAAATCTATTCTTTTTTCTATACCAAAATCAAACAAGTCGTCCGAAGGAATTAGAATTTCATAGTTTTTGTCCAAAAACTGCCAAGTTTTGGAATTTGGAATCGCATAAACTCATCAAGTAAATCTATAATTTTTCCCATTTCCAGATAGAATTATTTCTAGAGATTCTATATCTATTCAATCTTGATTATTTAAATTCCAAACATTCCCAGTCCAAATCAAATCATTTCAATTCCCAGTCCAAACATAAGGCACATTATTATCGCCAACATTATCAAGCAATGATATAGAAAGTCAGATTTCAGAATTCTGTTTTATAGCTCAATTTAAGAAACTATTTATAGTGATTTTTGGAGAATTTATGTCGTCCAAACAAGGTTTTTGCAAAACATTAAACTCTCCAGTCATATGGGCAGATTGCTGAATTGGATTAATAATTTCTGATCATCAGGGAGCACTCAATGTAGTTTCTATCGTAGAGTTTGGGCCTGAAACTTCTCAATTATATTCCATAGAAATTGCAAAAGAATATTCTGATTCCAAATATTTTGGAGTAAATTTTATTGTTCAATAAAGTCAGTTTGTTCATCTATAATTTGTATTATTGTTTTTGCGATCTATTTGCAAAATCTTCTCATCAGATCATGGTTTCCAAGACGGAGAATTAGCTGACGACCGATCAGAAAAAGTTCCAACCGATGCAACAAATAAACTATCTCTAAGACTTGATCTTGAATACTCAATTTTTGATGGATCCAAAATCAAATGTAAACGACCTGCTCTCGCTCATTGAGAGTGATTAGCCGTATTTATCTTCACATCAAGTGTCGCAGGACAATCTTGTCTATATCATGAAAAATCTTCAATATCAAAATAATAGTATTGCGCAGAAAGCAATCCAAAAAACAAAATATATAATAAAAATCCTAACCCAAATTTTTTCATACAGATTTCTTTTCAAAATATGCTAAAAATCTTTTACGATAAAAGAACAATACTACTATAGCAACTAATAAGAAAAATGCAATCACCAAAAACACATTATTTTGGATAAACGTCCAAAAAGAAACTTTTCAATATCTATCATAAATTTTCTGCATCGTAGAATTCAAAGAATCTTGATAACTCATTCCAGCAAATCATCCAGAAATCAAAGCTGATTCGTGAGCACAAGCAGGAAGTTCATCAGAAAAAGAAACATAAACATCTCCTATATCTTTCAACACATCCACTCATCAAGCAATACTCAAGTTGGTATCTGTAGTATTTCATTCTTCCAAAAAGTATAATCTGACTGCTCCATCGCTAAATCATTCTTTTTGTTGGAAATAAATCGTTCAAACTTTTTCTGCTCAATTAAATCTTTCTTTGGGATCTACTGTGAATCCAACAATATGCAACAAACCATTTGATCTAATCACAGGAGGCAAATAATATGGAAAAGCGTCTGTCGCCACGAAGTCCTTATATTCCATAGAAGATTCCATCATCAAATCCATCGCAGAAATATTTTCTCATTTGGAATCAACGATTACATCCACCGGAACTAAACAACCATTTCCAAAAACTCAATCTCCTTCTACAGAAAAACTAATACTTTGAGCCAAGGATACCCCAAAAAACAATCAACTCAATAAAAATAAAGTCAGAATTTTTTTTTGTTTCATTTTGTAATTTTAAGAAATAAATTTTATTGTACAACTATTACACCATCTATAATCTCGAAGTTTAGACCAGTAATATACAAAGCTTCTTGGTTATAAAATACTCAATTAATCTGATTTCAATCAGTATCATAAATAGGAACATTTCCTGTCAAATTGGCTCATGTTCGTTCGTGCCCACAATACAATATGTCATTGTTTTCTCCAGTCAAATATGGATATGGAGAATTTGGGTTTGTTCCAGTAATTATCAAATTAGAACCAGTAAATTCAAGCAAATCTAATCCGATCTTTATATTCAAAATCTCATTACAACCAAAGAAACTACAATCAGGTCTTGTTGTAAAAGATGTATTAAAGGTTCAAATATTTCCAGCCAAATCAGAAGCTGATCATGCAATAGCTATTGTTTGATTTGGTGGGAAATCTGTTTTAGGAAAAAATTCTACAAGATACGATCCTGAATTTCACAAACCTTCCGCTCATGAATCCAAAAACAATGTTAAATCAGAGCCAGAATAAACATATTCAGGCAGAAGAGTTTCATCTCCAGACATCACAGCGTTCACAGTAAAACTAATAGAATCAGTATCTATTCCTGCCCAATCATCAGCCAACAAAACTATAATTGATTGAGTTTTACTTGGAGAAACAAATTCTGATGTCTCTGGATATATGCGAGTAAATGTTGGATTCTGTGGTGCATTAAAAGAAATTGTATTTGTCTGTGTATGAGTTTGTCAATTTTCATTTGGATTATCTGTCACTTCAATTGTCACAGTTACTTGTTTTTCTATTTCATAAGGAGCTGGTGCAGGAAAAGAAACCTCATATCATCTACGATTACTATTCCAAGTGTATTGATTACGAGAAGCGTCTCCAAGCCAATCGGTAATTGCCAAATCTGTGGATGTCAAAATATGCTCCATATTCCACTCAGAATTTTCACAACTAGGACAAGCAACAGTCACTTTAATTGAAGATGCATTTACTCATTCTTGGTTATCTACATTAGTCGGAGCTGCCACGTAATTATCTAAAT
>CAZOFM010000057.1:0-5233 GCA_964579255.1 uncultured Candidatus Peribacteria bacterium | reverse complement strand
ATTCTTTATCTATATCTTCTTTTGTGATTTCTTTCATTCATTTCGTCAAGTTTTTATTTTCCTCAGCAATTATGTTTTTTTCCAACATTTCTAGTTTGGCGATATTTCATACAACAGATATAGCAAAAGACGCCATTTCTGGTGAAACAGCTAAACCTCAAAAAGATTTTTCAACATGTTTTGACTTCTCTTTTCAGGTTTGTATTAAGATAGTTAAAAACTCATTAAAGCTTTTTTCTGAAAGACTATTTATTTTATCAATAAGTTCATCTGGAATATCTCTAAAAGCAAGCTCCAAATCTTTTGAACCATTATCTATTGCAAATTTATTTAACATAACAGAATGATCTTCATTTAATCTTGATGCTCCTTTGCTGTACACCCCATTAAGTCATAATGCAAGATCCAAAAGCCAACTCGCAATCTTTTCGTTTTGTCGTCCTTTTTTATTATATTCAACATTAATTCAGGCTTTTTTTGCAAGAATTTTTTTTGTGCTCTCATCTCTCCAATCATAACCGAAAGCAGTCACAATTTCATATACCCTAAAATGCTTTCTAAGATATTCTTTCAATTCCTGGTTAGACATGTTTTTGCCTTTTAATGAGCCAATTATTCGTTGTCTTTTTTCTCTGTGATTTAAAATAAGATCTGAAAAACCGAAACCTGAATCTATATCCAAATCATCTGAAAACTCTTCCACTAAAGCTGTTTTTTCCTCCAAACTAAGGTCTGAAAAAAGAGTTCTAACTTCTTTATTATGCTCTCTCAAAATCATTTTTTTTGTGTTTCTATCAAGATTACGGAGGTTTCATAAATCTGGAAATTGCTTATTTGGGTGTTTTTCTTGAAGAAGTTTTTTGAAGGCAATCGTTGTTTCCCTCCTTTTTCTTCTATATCAATCTTTATTTTTATCAAAATTACGGTCTTTATTAAAGACATCTTCAATAGAATTTGGCTGAGGATTATATTTTTTTATATCAGGACTGTCCACCTCAAAAAGATTAAAACATAAACAAATTATAAATCAATTCTAACTCAAAAGTGAAAAAATGCAAATTTTTGACAAGAAAACAATTTTGACTATAATATTGATATAAGCAGAATTTTTAGTTTATTTGCAAAATATATGTGGAAAAAAGAAAAAAAATCAGATTTTAAAGAATCTTTGAATGAAGCAACAGAAGCCATAAAAGACAGCATTGTAGAAGCTGGAGAAACAACAAAAAAACATATAATTACAATGAGAGTTGCTAGCAACAAAACATTCAAAAAAGTATGAAAAAAGTTGATTAGAGTAAAAGATACATTCTTTCAATCAGAAAAAGAAGAGCTGAGATGATGACTAATCTCCATTAGTAAAAGAAAACTTGGATCTATTCCATTATCGATTAGAACGATTTCCATCTCTTTATTTTTGTTTTTATTTGGATGGGGATTGGGAGCAGAAGCATATTTTTCTGTGTACATCAAAAGTATCGTAAATAGTGTGTTTTGGGTTTCTTTGATTGGAGCAATTTTGCCATTGAGTCAAATGCTTTTCGCTTTGCCAATTGGAGAATTAAATAATGATACTGATAGAAAATCTGTGATATTTTTGAGCAAAATTATGTATATTTTGTGCTGAATATCGTTTTTCTTGGCAGGAATTTTGCATAATCATTGGTTATTGATAGTTGCGGTAATATTCAATGGAATGGCCTCAGCAACTTTGTATATCACATATGAATCATATATTCGTACCACAATAGACAAGGAAGATACAGAAAAATCCTGGTGATTATATTTTTCTAGCATGAATGCAGCATTGGTGATTGGTTCGTTGATTTCTGCAATACTGATTAAATGGATCAGCCTGCCTTATTTGTTTTTGTTTATTGTTTTATTTGCGATAATTTCACTTTTTAGTGACAAAAAAATACCTATTACCAGAAAGACGGATCTTAAAAAAATATTTGGAAAAAAGAGTTTTTTGATGGATTTTATCAAAAGAGTTTTTTCTCTCAAACCATTTGTCAAAACATTTAGTATGTTAAAATCTGAATCAAAATCTTTTGTATACTCGTTATGATTTGAAGGATTGTATCAAATACTGTCGCATATAGGATTTTTGTTTATTCCTTTGGTGGCAATGGAAAACAATCTATCTTTGAGTCAAATTGCACTACTTTTTGCATTAATGAAATTGCCACATCTTAGTAATGTTTTTACAGCAAATTGGAGCAAAAGCTTTGATAAGAAATTATTTATAGCTACAGCTTTGGTGTTTTTATCATTCTTGTATGCTTTCCTTGCTTTTGAACATTCTTTTGGAGGAATTATGCTTGCATCTTTTGGAATCGCATTTGGACTTTCTATCATTAGACCGGCGATTTCATCGTTGATTAGTAGTTATACTACCAAAGAAAATTCTGGTTCCGTCACAGGATTGCAGACTTTCACATCTGGAATTGGAAAAATTGCGGGAAGTATAGGATTTGGAATTATTTCTGCTATATTTGGAATTCAAATAGCTTTTTTCGTAGTAGGACTAGGAACTTTTGTACTTGCAATACGAGGAATTAGTAAAAAAACTAAAAACAAAGTCAAAGTTCTAAGACTTAGAAAAATCATTAACTGAAAATAAAAAAACAACATAAACAACAAAAATGTCAATCCAAGCTATCCAACAAACAGCTACAAAATTGACATTTTTTATTTTGAGATTAAAATTAAAATAAGATTTTTATATACTCTATTTTATACAAATGACAAACTCAGTAAATACTATCAACAATAGTAAAGAAGTTAAAAAATCAGATTTTTCCAAAATGTCTGAACAAGAACTTATCACGCAATTACAAAGCGGGAAACTTACAAAAGAAGAAATGGTGAACGTGGGTGTAGAAATTGCAAAAAAAAACCTAGAAAAAACAGGAGAAAAATCGTCCACAATGGAAACAATCAAAGAAATGAATCTAAAATATATTAACAAAGGAGACTTGAAAAAACTATTGGACACATATTTGCAAGAATATAATCAAAAAAATATTAAAAATCTAAAACAAGGAAGCAATGTTGCTGTAAAAAAACTACATATTGAGGATCTAATGGCACAACTAAATGATGAAAAAGAAAGTCATGAAGAAACAAAGGAAAAATATGACAAGCTCTTAATGGCTGATGAGAAACTTATTTGACCAATAGAATATTCCAGGCGTCTGCGCTTGAGGAAAGTTAATAAAAAAATAGATTCACTAAAACATGAACCAGCAAAGGCTCTTACTTATTTTCTAACCAGAACATCAATTTGGAAGGGTGGGCAAGCGGGAGCGAAGCTCAAGCAAGCTTGATTACGATTCAAAAGTTTATCTTCATTTTCTACAATGTGAAGCAAACAAATAGAAAAAATTCATAAAAAAATACAAAATGAAATTGAAGAAATAGCCATAGATGAGAACAAAGACTCTATTACAGTCCAATTACTAAAAGACAAAATTCAAGATCAAATAATTGAGGCGGCAAATAAACACTTTGGAACGATTACTGTTCCAATCAACAAAACATTCAAAAAACCAGTTAAAAGATCTGCTGCATAATTTTATAAAATAAAATAAAAAACAAAATGTTATCCACCCCAAAAGAAGCATCCAAATATATCATAGATACAATCCAAGAGATTTCTCCGATAGAAAATCATTTCTTGGATGAAGATATCGTAGAGTGAATTATTGAAGATATTTTGTTGGAGCAAATTGCTGAAGTTTTAACAGAAAATGACATACAACAAATAGAAAAAAATTCTGAATGAAATGATCAATACTTCCGAGAATATTGTCAGACTTATATTAAAAATTTTTATACTATGCTAGAGAATATTTCTAATGATTTAATTGCTGAATATTTGATAGAAGATAAAGAAATTCACGAAGCAAATATAGATGATTTATTAGAACTTTAATTTGTAAATTTATAAAAATGGCAAAAAATAGCCCTAGTACAGATACACAAGAAAAAGAAAAAAAACAAGAAGAAAGCAGATGAGCCCCAAAATCCCACAAAGAAGCGATGAAACAAGCTGAGGAATTTAAGGGAATATATCAAGATCTATCAAAAGAAGGAGTTTTGAAAACTCTAAAAGAAAAAAGATCTGATATTTTTGGAGATGTAAAAAATTTTGATGAAGCGATGAAAATTTTGAAAGAAGGTAAAGGTGAAACCAGAGACTGAATTCATCATGGATTAGCTGAACGATTGGAAATGAATGTTGGTAAAACAGAACTTCAAGAAGAGAAAAAAGAAGAAAAAGAAAAACAAGAAAAAGAGGTCGAAAAAAAGAAAAAAGAACTAGATACTACGGATAATAAAAAAGAAGATAAAGAAAAAAGTGAAAAGGAAGATAGTAAAAAAGAAAGCTGAGAGAGTGAAAAAAAAGAGACAGAAGATGATAAGAAAAAGGATAAAAAGAAAAAAGATAAGAAAAAAATAAATTTTTGGAAACATACTGGGAATGCAATCCGTTATCCATTTAGAGCATCAAGAAGCATTTTAAAGATGCTTGGAAGATCTGTGAAAACCTTTGGGTTTGAGATACTAAATTTCCCAAATCCCACTAGAATGAAAAAGGTTCGATCTGATTATGGTAAAGACATGAAGAGCTATGTTGAAATGCTAAAATGGAATTATAAACCAAAGTAGTTTTAAAAAATCAATATATAGTTGAAAAATAGAAGGAAAAAGATACAAGAAGGTGCTTTATTACTTTAATTTTGATTATGCATCTTCGTGAAGATTTGGAAACTCGTGGTTTTCTCAACCAATTTACTGATGAAAAACTTTTTGATCTATATAACCAATGATGACAGTCTTTTTATATCTGATTTGATCCATCAGAAGATTCTTTGCAACTTGGAAATATGTGTGGAATTATGGCTGCTGTAAATCTAATGAAATATGGGAATAAATGTTATTTTTTGGTGTGAGGAGCTACCGGAATGATCTGAGACCCTAGCTGAAAAGATGCAGAGAGAGTTTTTTTGACAGAAGAAAAACTTCGCCATAATCAAGACAGGTTTTATCAACAAATCACTGGATTTTTGACCAGACTCAAAGAAGAATTTGGCATAAACTTTGAATATGAAATGGTAAATAATTATGATTTTTATAAATGAATGTGATATTTAGATTTTTTGAGAGATGTAGGAAAATATATTACTGTAAACTATATGATGGCCAAAGAATCTGTCAAAAAAAG
>CAZOFM010000056.1:0-5271 GCA_964579255.1 uncultured Candidatus Peribacteria bacterium | reverse complement strand
TGCGCAATAGGTTGCTGAGATGTACTAACGAGCCTCGTCTCTCCATCTACTCTTGATATTTGTAGCTCAATTATAATAATCAATTTTCAAAAATCAAGCGTTTTTTTGACAAGATTTTTTTGACATTTTATAAGAAAAAGTATATAATATAGTAATTTTAGATTTTAAAGCAAAAAAGTGAGAAACAAAGCGAAGGCAAATACTAGTAAAAACGATTCTTTTACTGCATCTTTTGTAAACCATTCTACAAACTCTGAAGCTTACAAAACAATGGCAGGCAAGCTTTTGAATGAACAGTCTTCTTGTGAGAATTTCAAAACAATAGAAGCAAGCACATGAGATTTATTTAATCTTTTATTAAATCCAGAGCAAGCTTATAAGTTGTTAAAGAACAAATTAAACTTTAATAAACATAATAAAAATTATATAGACACAAACAACAAAAAGCTGACTCCTGAATGAGTAAAATACTTCAATCAAATTCTCAATGAAAGTATAGATTTTTACGAAAGAGTATTTTATGAAAAACTATATATTTCACATACGAAATCACGAAATAAAGATAAAAAATGAAAAATAAAACTCAAAAATCATGAAGAGGTTGTTTCTTTTTTGATGTATAACACCAACACCAAACACTCTGCAATCAACAGATCCAATCAATGTTTTTTGTTGAAAATAATGAGAGCTTTAAATGATTTTAATATACATCAAAAAAATTTTAATTTTGCAGAAGAAAACTTTGATAAAATACAAAGAGAATATATGCTAAAAAAATTTAAAACTCAAAAAGATAAATACCCAGAAAATAAAAAAAACATCAAACATTTATCTTTGAGAACGCAATCATCCAGATACAACACCACACCCATATATTTCACATTAGACTCTAGAACAAAAAGCAAAGACAGAATTATTATCAAAAATCTTTGTAATAGCAAATATAATTCTAGCTCTGTAATCAACGATATTTACGGCTTTAGATGTCAAGTAAAAGATGAAATTGATGCATTAAGATTGCTAGAATATTACTGGATTACATTTGGTGGAAAAATCTATCATAAAAACATATTTTGAACAAATCCGACAGAAATAGACAAATTAATATTTGAATCAGAAAAAACACAAACATTAAATCCAAAATTTAAAAAATTTTTATTAGAAAATATAAAAACAGATAGCAGTAATAAAAAGAAAAACTCTAAAAATTATAAGGATGTAAAGATTGTTTCAGAAATAGAAGATCAAACTTGAGAAAAACAAAAAGTTGAAATACAAATTACATTAGAATGAAATAATAATGATAGTTGAACAGCTCATCACTGAGTTTATGAAATAAAAGCACTTATAGAAGCTGAGGTTAGATGAAGATGATTTATAAATATGGAAAAAATAAAACTATATATCAAAGATGTTGTAGAAAAAAACATCAGCGAATGTGTCAAAAACGGAGATAATCCAAATATATTATATTTATGATGATTTTCTAGAGAACAAGATTTTTCTAAACTCAGCAAAAAAGATCAAGAATACTTTATCAATAGAACCGAGGATTATATAAGAAAATATATAGAAAACGACTTTTTGGATTGATATGAGTTGAAATATCCAGAAAAATGAAAAAATCTATATACTACAGAAACTCAACGAAATAAATTTCACAATACAAAAAACAAAGATCTTTATCCTGCCGGTATTGAATTGCGGTAAAAAATTACAACTCTGACACAATTTTTTCAAACTGCTCCACTCTATCATAAACATTTTTGAACATATCAAAACTTGCAGCTCCAGGACTGAACAAAATCTGATCTAATCATTTTTCTTTTGCATATTTATAAGAGGATTCTACTGCTTCTTTCAATGTTTTTACAATCAAATATGAAATCTGATTTTCTTCACAAATTTTTTGTAATTTCAAGGAAACCTCTCCAATCAAAACAGCAAATCATACTTTAGAAACGAAAAAATCCTCCAAAACCGAATAATCGTCTCATTTATCATAACCTCCAGCAATCAATACAACCTTGCTAGAAAACGAAGACAATGCCACAGATAATGAATGTGCAGATGTACAAATTCAGTCATCATAAATTTTTATATCATCAATTTGACGAAGTAAACCAAGACGATGAGGCAGTGGCTCAATATCTGCAATTGCAGTAAAAAAAGATTTTTTGATAAAATCTACATTTATTCCTAATGATTGGGAATATTCAAGAACCAATGATTCTACAACAGAAATATTAATCTGATTATGTTTTCACAAAAATTTTGTCATTGAAAGATCAAATTCTTCTTTCGTAGCAATTCAGTTATCAAAGTTTTCTTTTAAATTCAATAATAAGTATTCACTTTCTGGCACAAAAAACTTCTTTTTCGTTTGTCTAAGTAAATTTAATTTTGAATCTTGGTATTCATTAAAATCTTTGTGCCAATCCAAATGGTCTCTCGCAATATTCAACAAAATAGAAAAATCAAAGAAAAAATCTTTTAATTTATAAAGCATAAAGGAAGAAGCTTCTACAACAAAAACATGCTGATCATTTTCTACATTTTGCTCGACAATTTCTGCTAAGACTTCTGATACTGGAATTTCAAAATTGCCTGTAATCCAAATCTTTTTTTCTGGGAATATCTTTTGAAAAACTTTGTATGCAATCCAAGTAGTAGTAGATTTTCAGTTGGTCCCAGTAATTCCAATTCGTACAGAATTATTAAGTCATAAACTTGGTAGCAATGTAGATAAAAATTCTAATTCAGATTTGATTTTTTGAGAATATTTTTGGTAAATATAGTGAGATTGTTTGATTCATGGAGATGGCAAAATTATAGATGCTGATTCCAAAATTTTTGAATCCAAATCCGCATCATCCATCAAAACAAAGTCCTTTTTCAACAAAGTAAGTAAGCGGCTTAGTCACAATCCGACCTTACCTTTTCCAAAAACAATAATCATTGAAAGCAAAAAATATAAAAGCTTTTCTTGCAATAGACAAACAAATGTGTACATATTTTATATAAAATAACAAGTATTTTTAAAATCTAGCTTGTAAACAATGATCGGTTTTTTTGATAGTGGATTTGGATGACTCCACACAATGCAAAAATTTCAAAAACTGTATCCTCAATACGATTATATTTTTCTGGCAGATAATGCAAACTGCCCTTTTGGCAACAAAACAGGAGAAAAAATCCAAGAACTAACCTTCCAATGAATAGAACGACTTTTTGAGCATTGAGCAAAAATAGTAATTTTGGCCTGTAATACTGCAGCAGCCTATTCAGTTAGAAAGCGACAAAGCCAATATCCGGAGAAAAAAGTTCTCTCAATTACAATTCCTGGAATAGAAAAAATAATAAGCGACGAAAACAGCAAAAAAGTATGAATATTAGCCACTCAAGCCACAATTTTATCAAATATCTATACAGATTTATTTTTTAGATTTGGTGGAAAAAACAGTCCAGACTTTCAGTTCGTAATGGCTTCTAAGCTTGTCGATTTGATAGAATCTGGAGAAGAAGATGAAAAAACAATACATGATGCTGTCTGAGAATATATGAGTAAATTCCAAAATATAGACTCGTTGATATTAGGTTGCACTCATTTTCCAATTTTATTAAATTATATCCAAGAGTTTTTCCAATGAACAATAATAGATCCCTCACAAGAAGCAGCCATTCAATTTGGAAACTATCTACAAAGACATCCAGAAATAGAAGAAAAATTAAATAAAAACCAAATCACACAATACTTCACCACATGATCTACTCAGCTTTTTGAAAATATATGAGCAAAAATCATATCAGAAAAAATTTCAGTCAACAAAATCAGTACAAAAGAATAGTTTGATTTTCTCACAACATTAATTATGATTTATAATGCTTTTATAGCTAATTTTTCTAATGCTCAAAGAAGATATTATCATACAACTTTATGACTCTCCAAATCCAGAAAAACTGAAAGAACTCAAAAAACAATTTTCTCAAAAAAATAAACTCAAAGATTTACCCACAAACATTAGTTTGCTGCACACATATCGTGAATTAGTAAAACAGAATAAAATACAAGCCAATTCCAAAATAGAAAAGACACTAAAAAAAAGGTGAATCAGATCTCAATCATGAATTGTTGCAGTTCAAGTCCTTACAAAACCCTTTCCTTGTCCAGGGAAATGTGTTTTTTGCCCAAATGATCCAGAAATGCCCAAAAGTTACATCAAGACAGAACCTTGAGCTATGAGAGCATTATTAAATCAATTTGATCCAATCAAACAAGTCTACAATAGGTTGAAATCTCTAACCCTCTCTGGACATGAAACTGACAAAATAGAAATGATTGTTTTGTGAGGCACTCGAGATGTCTATCCAGACAAATACAAAATAGAGTTTATAAAATGACTTTATGATGCCTGTAATTCTTTTAATGAATTGGATATTGAGTACAAATGACTTGATGAAACTGATGAAAATAAAAGATACAAATATACAATCAAAAATCAGAATCAAATTTCTTATTCCAAAAATATTGACGAAGCAATACAAATCAACGAACAATCCAAACATAGAATAATTGGACTAACAATAGAAACCAGACCAGAATTTGTGACAAACAAAAACTGCAAATTACGAAGACAATTATGAGTTACCAGACTAGAAATGTGAGTACAATCTATGTACGACAAAGTCTTGAAAGCAAACAAAAGATGACATGGAGTCCAAGAAATCGAGCAAGCCTGCCACAAACTCAGACAATATGGATTCAAGTTTTCTATACATATTATGCCAGGACTGTACAAATCAAGCATCAGAAAAGACATAAAAACAGTAAAAAAAATCTACGAAAATCCCTTCATCAAACCTGATGAAATCAAATTTTATCCAACATCTGTAATCCCAAATACAGAACTTTTTCAGCTTTATCAAAAAGGCAAATACAAAGCGATAAAAACAAAGGACATAGAATATATCGTAGAAAAAATGCTCAAAGAAATCGTTCCACCATATAGCAGAATCAAAAGATTGATCCGCGATATTCCCGCCACAGAAATCTCAGCTGGAAGTAATATCACAAATCTCAACCAACTAATTCATACAAAATTACAAAAACAACAAAATCTGAATCCCAAATCACGAAAGAAATTTTTTCAAAGATTATATTACAAATTCAAATTATACGATACAATTGACGATTACTTATCCGATCAAAAAGATAAATTGAAAACTCCAATCACTAAACAAAGATAAAAAAAGAAAAGCAGTACAACACAG
>CAZOFM010000055.1:0-5644 GCA_964579255.1 uncultured Candidatus Peribacteria bacterium | reverse complement strand
CTATTTCTTATGCGGAGTTTAGTTATATGATGATTCAAGGATATGATTTTAGTTATTTGCTAGAAAACTACTGAGTAAAATTACAACTTGGTGGCTCTGACCAACGATGAAATATCACAACTGGTATAGAATTGGTGAGAAAAAAATTGGACCAAGAAATCTTCGGGCTGACTATTCCTTTGATTACTGACTCTAGTGGTAAAAAATTTTGAAAATCTGAATGAAATGCCATTTGGTTGGATCCCAACAAAAATAGTCCATATTTTGTGTACCAATACTTTATGAATACAACTGATCAGGATATAGAAAAATATCTCAAAGTTTTGACGCTTCTGGATTTTGATACTATTGACCAAATAGTACAACAACACAATCAAAATCCAGCTGAAAGATATGGACAAAAACGCTTGGCTGCAGAAGTAGTTGCTGTGGTTTTTGGTAAAAAAAGTGTTTCTCAGGCAGAAAAGATTTCTGAAATCCTATTTGGCAACAAAGATAAACTTGAATTGATTTCCACTATGTCTACAGAGGAAATTGACGCTTTGATTCAAGAACTTGGCTCTACTAAAATATCAGAAAACACAAAAGTACTAGATCTATTTACGCAGTCTGGCCTGACCAGCTCCAATGGAGAAGCGAAAAAAATGATGCAACAATGATCCTTGTTTATCAATGAAAATAAAATTGAAGATCCACAACAAACAATCAAAGATTCTGATTTTATTAATGGGATATTATTACTAAGAAAGGGAAAGAAAAACTTCAAAGTAGGTAAAAAATAATTTTATTCTAAACAGTGATTGTGCGCTTATCTATTAGATTAGGCTAACAATAGCATAAAAAAAACCTTTTAATCTTTTACAAAATATTATGAAAAAATTAACGATTGCAACAATAGCATTGGCTGGATTGACTCTTGCTGGATGTTCATCTACGACAAATCAAAATTTGGATGAATTTGCAGAATGTTTAACAGACAAATGAGTGGTTGTCTATACTATGACAACTTGTGGGTATTGTCAAAAACAAAAGGCGATGTTTGGAAATAGTTGGGAAAAAATCCAAGAAATCAACTGTAGCGAAACACCAAACGAATGCTGAGGAATTCAAGGTGTACCTGCTCGAAATATTGATGGAGAGTTTGTATACTGACTACAATCATTTGAAAAATTAGCTGAATTAAGCAATTGTGAATTAAATTTGGAATAAAAAAATCAAACATAGTAAATAAAGTCTTGAATTAAACAAAAAAAACAATAAAAAGTAATCCGAACGACCACAAAGGTCTATGTTTTTATTTTTGTATATTTCAAAAGATGAAGGGTAATAAAAAGTGGATATTTTTGGGATTGTTTTTCTTGTCTATTTTTGTGATATTTTTTGTAGCAAGAACGACTGATCCGATTAGCGGCAAAAGACAACTTTCCATTAGTACAGAATGAGTAAAGCATTTTAGAAAAGGATTGGATGTGTCAGGAGGAACGAGATTGGTTTATAAAATCTGATATGAAAAATACGAACAAATTTATACAGATATAAATGAATTCAATGCAGTAAAAAGAGTGATTGAAGATATCATTATCAAAAACATAGACAAAAGAATTTCCAAACTTGGAGTAAGCGATTACAAAGCTTATATACAAAGATTGGATGAAAATAACTATATAGTTGTGGAAATTGGAGGAATTGCTGATTTGGATCAAGCTAAGGAAATTATAGGAAAGACATTGGAGTTGGAATTTAAATTAGAAAATAAGGCAGAAAAAACATCAGCAAGTATTGCAAAAAGAAAGACGATTGCTCAAAAGATTCTAAACGACAGTAAAGCAAATCCAGAATTAATTTCAAAATTTGTAGAATGAAGAGCTTCTGAAAATATTTTTATGGGATTTTATCAAGGAACAATTGATCAACTTCCAGATATATATAAAAATAAACAAAGGGTTCTAAATTCTATGAAACCGGAAGATATTACTCCGCTATATGAATGATTATATACAAGTGTGACGACACAAGATGCTTTGTGAAATGAGACTGGAGTAAATTTGGAGTGATTCGCTTTTGCGCAATTGATAGATAGATTTACAGAAGAGATTGATGGAAAAGAAGAGACAATTTATCAAATAATAGATGTGTTTGTACAAGATAGAGAATCTTGGATACAAGCAGTAGATTGAGATGGGAATATTTTGAATGGAGCTTATTTTAGATTTGCTAATACAAGTAGCTCTCAATTTGGAGAACCTGTAGTAGCGATCAACTTTGATGAAAAAGGAAAAGATATTTTTTGTAACCTAACAGAGAAAAACATTGGAGATCCTATGGCAATATTTATTGGATGAGAACTTTTGACAGCTCCTGTAATCCAAACGAAAATATGTGGAGGAACCGCACAAATTGATGGATCTTTTACTAGTGAATCTGCAAAAGAACTTTCTACAGCACTAAATGATTGAGCGATGCCAGCTCCATTAATCCTAATGCAAGAAGAAAAAATCAATCCTAGTTTGGGAACAAATGCTCTGACTGGAGCGATGATTGCTGCAATAGTTTGATTGATAGCAGTAGCTGTAATGATGTTTGTATATTATGGATTCAAGAAAATGCTTTTGACGATGATTGCGCTTATCGTGTTTTTGACTATATTGGCGGGATTCGTAAAAATCACAGATTACGCATTATCTCTAAGCGGAATCGCTGCGATAATTCTTTCTATCTGAATGGCAGTGGACGCGAATATTCTAATTTATGAAAGATTAGCTGAAGAGCTAAAATCTGGAAAATCAATGAAATGATCAATAGATGCAGCAAGAGATAGAAGTCGACCTGCAATCAAAGATTGACAAGTAAGTACAGGATTGGTTGCGATATTGTTATTTACAATGGGAACAAACATGTTTAAAGGATTTGGGTTTATGTTGATGGTGACAATTTTCTTAACATTGGTTGTAAACGTGCCTTTGATTAAAGAGTTGTTACATGTATTCTATTCCAAAAAAACAAAATAAATCAGATTATTATATTTTTGTTTGAATAGTTATTATTTTAGATACTAACAAATCACGAATGGCTACAAAACTAGATATATCTGAAGTAAAAAAATGAGTAATATTAGAAATCAACGGAGAGTTGTTTAGAGTTGTAGATATTTCCTTTATGCAATGCCAGCAAAGACAAGGGAACTACACACTAAAAATGAAAAACCTATTGACTGGATGAGTACAAACTATGCAAGTAAGATCTGGGACAAACCTAGATAAAGCAGATGTAATCACCAAAAATGCTATGTATTTGTATAGCACAGGAGATAGCTTTTCTTTTATGGAAAATGATAGTGGAGAGATGCACGATTTGAGTAAAGAAGCAATAGAAGATGTGGTTCCATATCTCAAAGAAAATATGGATTTGTTTTTGATGGTTTATAAGTGAGATGTGCTGAATGTGATATTACCAGCTACAGTGACATATACAATCAAATCCACTGTTCCATGAGTAAAATGAGATAGAGCTCAAGCAGGAAAAAAACCAGCCACTTTGGAAACTTGATTGGAAGTAATGGTGCCTTTGCACAAAAATGAATGAGATGAAGTGGTGGTAAATACAGAAACAGGTGAAGCTAGTTAGTGTTTAGATATTTTAAAAAAAGAAATCAATAGGACCTCGCAGTTTTGTGAGGTTTTTTTAAAATCACTTGAAATTGAGAGATTTTTTTTTAATATAGCACTTGTTCGACTTTAGTGATACGGGAATAAAATGTGGGAATGACGCTCTATTCAAAAAACAAATTAAAAAAGGAGCATTTGAATTTTTAGCTAAAGAAAATACAGAGCCAAGAAATTGATTGTGTTTTCTAGCGTTAAGAAAATTCAACAGCTCGAGGGGTTTTTGTTACTTTTTGACCCGGAAGCAAAAAGTAAAATAAAAAAATAATTTTGAAAATAGATGTTTTGAGGTTTCAGAGACATTTTGGCTAAACGTCCTTATGGTAGGACGGAAATGAAAGCAAGATTCCGATTCCAGCTCCGCAATAAAGCCGGAATGACAAAGGAAACCAAAAAAAGGAAATAAAAAAATGTAATTTTATATTATACTCATAATAAAATGACAAAAACAACATTGATTCCTCTAGAAGATCACATTCTATTGGAAGCGATAGAGGAAGAAAACACGACAAAATCTGGAATAATTTTGCCAGATAGCAAAGAAAAACCAAGCAAATGAAAAGTAATTGCTGTGGGAGATGGGAAAATTTTGGATAATGGAAACAGAGCTCCAATCGATGTAAAAGTTGGAGATATTGTATATTTTACCAAATATGCTCCAGATGAATTGGAAGTAAATGAAACAAAATATTTGATAGTAAAACAAAGCTCTATATTAGCAAAACAAGCATAATTGATAATTGAGAATTTATAATTCAATAATTTAATAAAAAAAATCAGATTTTTAATTTTTAATATAATTGACTATGGCAAAGACAATACATTATAGCGATGATGCTCGCAAACAAATTTTTAATGGAATGGAAGCTGTGACAAATGCAGTAAAAGTGACAATGTGACCAAAAGGAAGAAATGTGATTTTGGAAAAATCATATGGATCGCCAACCGTGACAAATGACGGAATCACAGTAGCAAAAGAAATAGAATTGGAAGATAATGTGGAAAATATAGGAGCTTCTATGATCAAAGAATCTTCAGAAAAAACGAATAAAGAGGCAGGAGATGGTACGACGACAACTGTTGTTTTGGCTCACGCAATGGCAAAAGAGGGACTGAGATATATTAGAACTGGAGTAAATCCTTTTGCTTTGGGAAGATGATTGCACAAAACAGTGGAAAAACTGATAGAAGAGTTGCAAGGCAAGGCAAAGCCAATCAAAGATAAAGAGGAAATTAGACAAGTTGCTACGATTTCTGCGCAAGATGAAGAAGTTGGTTTGCTAATTGCAGAAGTGATGGAAGAAATCGGGAATGATGGAACAATCACAGTAGAAGAAGGAAAATCTATTGGATTGACCAAAGAAATCAAGACTGGAATGCAATTTGATCAAGGATATTTATCGCCTTATTTTGTGTCAGATCCACAAAGAATGGAGGCAGTAGTAGAAAAACCATATATTCTGGTGACAGACAAAAAGATTTCCTCTCTAAAAGAGATTTTACAGCTTTTGGAAGCGGTAGCTATGAGTGGAAAAAAAGATATGGTAATTATCGCGGAAGATGTGGAATGAGAAGCTTTGGCATCTTTGGTTTTGAATAAAATCAGAGGAATGTTGAATGTGTTGGCTATCAAAGCTCCAGGATTTGGAGATCGCAAAAAAGAATTATTAAAAGATATTGCAACTGTGACAGGAGCGACATTGATTAGTGAAGAAGTGGGATTGAAATTGGAAGATGCGACAATAGAAATGCTTGGTAAAGCTGATAAAGTGATTTCTACAAAAGACGAAACGATTGTTGTAGATGGGCAATGAGAAGAAACTGCTATACAAGAAAGAGCAAATTCTATTAGAGCTCAATTGGAAAATACAGATTCTGAATATGACAAAGAAAAGCTTGCTGAAAGATTGGCAAAATTAGTTGGAGGTGTTGCTGTGATCCAGGTAGGAGCTGCTACAGAAATGGAAATGAAGAACAAAAAA
>CAZOFM010000054.1:0-5657 GCA_964579255.1 uncultured Candidatus Peribacteria bacterium | reverse complement strand
CATCACAAGCATACTCCAATGTAGACACATAATTTCATTTTCATCATTTTGATCATCAATAAAAAATCTTAATATTTCATATCGCATCATTGACTACAATATCTATATTTCAATCATTATCCATATCCTCAAAATACACTTGTTGCAATCATTTTATAAATTCTGGATTTTCTTGTATTTCACCACGATCTACATTTGTATTAAGACAAATCATTTTTCCATCTACATCGAGCACTCATTTATCATTTGTATAGACTCTAAGCTGATCACTTGTCGTCCACACCAAAATATCTGGGTAATTGTTACCATCCACATCTCCTACAAAAACATCTTTTATACTATCAGCCAAACGAAGTAAATCATCCATATTTTCATAAGAGTTCGTCCCTCAATAACTTTTTAGTAATTTAATCGTTCAATCTGTAAACACCACCAACAAATCCATCAATCAATCATTATTAAAATCCAAATCCAAAACTTTCAAAATAGATTTGTTGGGGTTGGTATAGACTTCTTTTCCAATTCACAAATCCAATGGCAAGTTTGGCAACTCCAAGTTATCAGAAATTCTAGACAAAAGCGGGTCTCCAAAGTTAATTAAAAACTGAGAGCCAAAAGGTATCGTCGCCTCTCAAACCATCTTCCCATCTCCAAAAAGCGTAATATTTTTGAAGTCAGCAGTAAAACCAATTCACAAATCTGTCTCATTACTATCTTCAATAGATTTGAATCCTTCCTTTGTAAATACTCAAAATAAATCAATCAATCAGACTCCTTTTCTTCAATTTGTTGTTCATTCTGCGAAAGATGTTTTTTTATCGTAAGCAAGCATATTATATAACACTACATCATCCAATTTAATTTCTTCCTCTCATTTGACGAAATAGAGCTCTCAAATTTGTTGTGAGTTATAAAAAAGCTCCCAGACAGAATATCATTTTTGCATATAATCAGCCAAACGAATTTCCAAAGTTTCATTCCAAAATCAATTAGACAAATCCAATAAAAGCTCTCAACTATAAGATAAAGTTTTATCTGTTAATTCCAAAGAATCCTCTGAATCCTCCATAGATATAAAAATTGCTGGAGACTTTGCCTTGTAATTTTCCAGAGATTTTAAAGGATTTTCCGTACTAAACAAAGAAATGTTTTTGGATAAAGCAATTGGAACATATCATACATTTGTAAATTCTGACAACAAATATCAAGATAGTATTTTCAAATTTACAGAATTAGTTGAAAAATTATAAACCTGTCCATCATAGGAAACCACTCAAAGATGTTTTTCCAAACGAGATGGAGTAGATGACAAGGTAGTCACCGCCAAAAGTTTATTAGAATTGGAAACAATATTTGGAATATATTCAGCAATACTCTTATCAAAAGACCAAATATTTCACCAATCTGATCCAAAAAGATTCAAATACATTACATTCAAATCCTCCTGAGGAAGAAAACTCTCTTGCACCAAAATCTTTTTGTAAGCTGGCGACTGATCTACAAGTGACACACCATCCAAAATTCAATACAAATAACTCATTCATCACGGCTCACTAGTTGTTGTAGAAAATTCATATGATTGTTTTACCTCAACCGTATTTATAGACAAATCTAATGCACCCAAAGATCAGATTTTTAATTTTATTTTTTCATCTATAAAGTTTCATCGCTTATCAGTAATTAGAAAGCTTCCGCTAAAGGTTTCTCAAACCTCATAAACATCCACATCCGTTATCAATTCCACACGATATGGGTTTCATGGATTGACATTAACAGGAATTTTAATCGGATCTAATCAAGGAATCTGAATATAAAGTTCGTCAGATCAGACTTGATAGTTTGGCATCAAAAATATAGCTTGTTCTTGCTTTTCAAGAAAATAAGATCTCAAAGGATGAAATTCTCAATCTGAAATAACACCTGGAGCAATTAATCAATTTTTGCTATAAACAGAAAAACTAGTTTGCAAATCTGATCCATCCGATCCACGCAAAGAAACCAAAATCCTTGGCAAAGAAGAATATGTAGAATCCAATCCTGTCAAATTTATATTAATAGGAGAATTTAGTTTTTTATTGTCATAAATGTTGTGTCAAGCAAAAGAAATTTTCAAATTACCTGGAACGACCACGATAGTTTCTTGTGTAGATAATCATCATCCAGAAAGTGTCAATACAACATTTTGTGGGCTAGAAACATCAGGAGCTTGATACAAAAACATAGAAACAAAATCACTAAATTCTGGTCACACTCATCCAGAAGATCCAGGAGATAAAAACTCTCCAAATCACGGTTGGACAGAAAGTTGATAGCTATCTATTGTGTTTTTTATAATATTTCCCGACATATCCAAAGCAGAAACTCCAATAGGAATTTGCGTTCATGCTAATATTTTTCTTGCAGGAGTTTTGATAGAAATTGATTTTACTTTGATTCAAATTTCTTCCTCATCTTTTCAAGCAATTACATTTCCCCAATATTCAGCCAAGTCTCATTCAAAAACCGCTCACGGCTCGTCATCTTTTCCAAATCCAAAATGAGTTTTGATTGGATTATATCGTTCTTTCATAAGCTCATACCAATCCTCAAAAGTATCTTGCAATCATGAAAAGAAAGAGCTCCAAGATCAATGCTCCATAGAAAAGTCCAAAAAATCATCATAATCTAATAGTTCTGTCCACCAACACTTCAAGGAGTCAAACCAAGGAAATGTCATCTCATCACTCACAGGATCTTTCAAAAACAAATATTCTGAATAACTTGAATCCAATCCACATTTTTGCCCCATTTGATTTACAAATGCATCTTCTATAACACTAACAACCGATGAAGGTCTCTGTTCAATAGATTTTTTGCTTTGCTCAATTTCTTTAAGAAATGTAGGAGTATCAGAAACAGATAAATAATCACTTCTATCAGAATTTATATAAGCCATTTCATAACCCGTCGAATTATAGTTTGGAATAGACAATTTTTCATCCGCATTCCATTCTCTAATATAACCGGACATAATAAATCAGATTTTTTTATTTATATCAAAAGTAGACCTAATTTCATTCAAATCTCATTCTACAAACTCACTATCTTTTTTGGAATAAACTGGCAATGTCTGATAATACAATAAAACCGCCAATTCAGAAATCTGTTCCTCTCACAATAAATCTATAAAAAATCCTTCAAGCAAAGGTTTAAATTTACGATCTTTAGCTGATGCCAGCTCATCTGCCTTAAACAAGAAGTCAAAAGCTGAAGCATTGTCTGTATAATATTTCAATTTTTTAGCATCTTGACCAGAAAGTAAAGTATTATATTCTTTAACTTTATTTCTTAGATAAAGATAAATTGACGCTTCTATTTCTTGCGGACTTTTTAAAATCAAATTAGTTCCCTCTTTTTTATAAACTTCAATATCATATATATTTGGATAAACTAATTTCACAACATCTCCTCAAACTCATTGAAAAGTAATATTTTTCGGCCCATCAATCGCTCTATCTTTAGTTGCTTGATTAAGTCATGGAACATGAGTCGGTTCTGGGTATTCCTTTACGATTTCAATCTTTCAAAGCTCCTTTCTAAAGTAATTCAATTCATCTAAAAAGGATAATTCTCACTCTTCCAAGTCCGGATTCAAAGCTTCTCATATTATTGAAATTGGTTTAACCGACACGCTTTCTCCAGATAAAATCTCTTCATATCCACTCAAATTAAACAAAGTGTTTTGATATCAAGATAGAGTATTAATCAAAGCATCTATTTTGGAACATAACACTTTATGATCTTTATCGCACTTTAAATTCAAATCAGATCTTTTTTTCTCTATTTTTGACACAAAATTATATTTTTTATAAATATTATTATAATGATTTTTTAAAGTACTATATCATATGTCCAATTTTTTATAATTTTTCTGTAAATCTATCGAAGTTTCTCACAAAGATGATGACCATCATGAAAGAAATTGGGTTTTTTGGTCGTACAAAGACTCTATTTCTGCGATATAATTAAAATACGAAATCGAATTTCATAAGTTTATTTCTGATATTTTGGATGGTATATCTTCTATTTGTTCTGCAGCATCAAACAGTACACCGCTATAAACCTCCTCTTCCTGTGAAGGTAAAATAGCACCTACCAAATTTAAAAGAGTAGCAGTGTCTGTTGATTTACTATTAATAAATAATTCAATTCTTCCGTTCAATGAATCTGTTTTGTTGGATAAATCAGTCAACTTATTATTAGCATCACCAAAAACATCTACTAGCAAACCACTAATATAAGCCAAATCATTGCTCAAATAAGCATAATGTTTTCCAAATAGTCAATCTTCTGCAAAATCATCCCTATATGTCCCATTTATAGAATCAGGAGTCGGCAATATATTTTTTATTCTAGTGTCTATTGTTTTGTATTCATAAATATATGTTTCTCTCTTGGATCAACATTTTCATCATATAGTAGCAACTGATTGATTTGTTTCTTTTGTTTTATTTACAATAATTTCATTTGTTCTTGGAGAACTAAGTCAGTTTTTCCTTTTTATCCATTGAGTAAAAAAATCTAAATCATCATAAGAATAGAATATTTTTTGTGTCCCAATAATTTGCCTATATCATTTTTTTATAGGTCAATATACAGAATCTGGATAATTATCTAAGTCTCACACAAATCAAATATATTTTGGATATTCAAGCATTCCATAACGATCCCATACTTTAATCAAGGATGCATACTCACTATGTCACAAAAAAGATTCTGACAAAACTTCAGGATCAGATATAGCCTGCGAGCCTCATATATCATATATTGGAAGCATAGAAGATTTATAATTGTAGTCTTTGAGCTCATAAATTCATTCAGGCATTTTTTCTTCATCCAAATTTAATGCTGAAGCTCATCCCCATCATCTAAGTGCAAAATCATACAAACTTTCTTCCTCTTCTCAAACATATTGAGGAGCACTACGACGACATATATACTGATATCTTTTTTTACCAATTTTCACATCAATCAAATACTTAGTACAAGTATATCTTCTGTGTGTTTTTATTTTATTATCTTCATAAGATGCATAATCACCAGCTACCGAAAACAAGTTATATCATCTGTTTGCGTCTACTTGTGTAGCAAACAAATTATTACTAGCTCACAAAGACTTTAAATTATTGGAATTAAATATTTCATTTTTAAGGATCACACCAGAAAATGAATCCAAGTTTCTAAAAGTTCACAGGTAATTGCTAAACTGACTTGCCGAGGTTATTTCTCATGCATAAATTCCAAAATAATAATTTTTATAGTGATCTTCAACTGTAGTCTCACAATATTTTCTCAACCAATTTCAATCATTTTTATATTTCATATGCTTATAATCCGTAACAATCGGATATGTCATATATCGTTTTTCTTTTTCTATCTTACTATCCAATTCTTCCTCCATAAGCTGATTAAAAGACATTATCAATGGCGACAAGCCAGTTTCAATATCCCCTGCAACAAGAGAATCCAACAAAGAAGTCTTATGAATATGAGAATCAACCGCATTTACAATAAATCAAGATGAATTTTCTTTCAACCATCTCCCAGCAGCTTCAGTATTTGTTCTAATTTTTGCTAAAAATGTATCAGCATAAAGACTTTGATATTTTACTAATAGT
>CAZOFM010000053.1:3898-5717 GCA_964579255.1 uncultured Candidatus Peribacteria bacterium | reverse complement strand
GCATACACTATCCGATCTAAAATTATCAAAGCCATCTCAGATATCAAAAGAATTATCTCTAGATCCATCAGAATTTAGTCTAATAAGTCAATTAGCAAGTTGCTTGTTATAGCGATAGAAACACCCTCAAACTAGGATTTTTCCATCATCTTGAATAACTATTGTATCGATAGAACTATATCAATCAAATTCATTTCAGATGTTGAAAGAATTATCTCTAGATCAGTCTGAATTTAATCTAATGATTGTATTTTGGTCGTAAGAATTAATAAACCCTCCTACTAAGATTTTCCCATCATTTTGAACAGCCATTGCTACGATGTCTTTTCAGTAAACTTCCGTTGGATCAAATAATCCTTCTTGATTTGAGATCTCTCCAAAGGAATGATCTCTGTTTGCTTGATATGCAAAAGTTAGTCAATTGAGCAAAAGCGATAGAGATAAAAATCATGATAATAGCTTGGAAACTTTTTTGTAAAACATTTTTTTAAATAAAATATAAAATAGATCTATTAAATTTTATTTAAAATCAGGTTTTTGTCATTTATTTGGAGCTTGTTTTTGGTTTATGAGATTGACATTTTGGATTTTGATTATTTAGTTGGAATGACTTTTCGGGGATTGGGGTATCGACCCTGGGGTCGATGAAAAAAGTGGTGATGAGAGCTGAGATTATTTTTTCCTAGTTTTTTCAGTTTTTTTCTTAATGCCATTTTGATAGAATCCTCTTGCTTTCATGAAAGAGTTAAAAACAAAAAATAAGTCAGATTTAATTGGTATGTTGAAATGTATTTCTAGGAAATGCTAATCAACGGGGATTATCTTCCTGGCAACAGAAAAGAGAAAATTAGTTGAAAACAAAAAAATAAAATAGCCATGAAAACAAAAGTATTTGTGATTTTGATTTGTGTTTTTCCTTTTTCCTTTGTATCTTGTGAAAAGGATGAAAGTGTTTCTGTGGAAATAATACAAGAAGAAAATTTAGTTGATATTGAAGAGGAGCTTTTTTCTTTGGGGGAATTTGCTCCTGATGCTGATGTGCTTGTTGCAAAAAATGAAGCAAGCCAAAAATCTTTGGATTTGAATGTGATCCAAAATGCGAAAAATTATAATGACATCCCGACAAAGGCATATCGTTGTTATGATCTGTTTAAACCATGGTATGTACATATTAGGCAACCAGATAATCAGAGCTGTTCTTGGACGGCTTATGTGATTTGTGCTGGGAATATTGCAAATGCTGTTTGGTGGGGATATCCTCAAAATGTATCCAAAGTCTATGCTGTCAAATCTGGATGTGGTAGTTCAAAAACAATCACCTCTCTCGCGAATTATTGCAATTCTGTAGATAAGAATAATTATTATTTGCGTGCACAAGTTCTTAGTAACCCTAAAATTAATTCTTCATACCTGGATGTGATCAAAAGGATGCTTACTTTGTTGGAAGAAACAAAAACCCCTTTTGTGACAATTGCAAAATCAGGTAGTAAAGCACATTATGTGACTGTCTATAGTATTCATTGGAAAAAAGGATTGAAGGGATCTTTGATTTATTTTACAGATTCTTTGGATCCTGATAGAGGATCTTTCAACAACAATATAAAATCTATGGATTTGGAAGACTTTTTGTATAGTATGAAGTCAAATTCCAATACCTACTATAATTTTTTGAGGATTTTGCCTTGATAGTTGTTGAGGTATTTAAGTTTTTGGGGGAGGGAAGCCCTCCCCCAGCTTTATAGTTTTATTCCATATTTACTTGGTGATGAAGCGTATTCTTTTGTTTTTATTGCTTATTGCTTTTGGGTTTCTTGTCTAT
>CAZOFM010000053.1:1791-3888 GCA_964579255.1 uncultured Candidatus Peribacteria bacterium | reverse complement strand
CTATTTTGCCTGGGATTTGTGAATTCCAAATGATGTGATTTACAATGAATTCAATTTGGAAAATGTAGAAAAGACGGACTTAAATGATGATTTGATAAGTGAATTAGAATCAGAATTTTATTTCCCCTGGAAAAAAGAAAAATCTATTGCTGTAGAAAAAGCTATTCACAACTATAATGTAGTGTATGCAGAAGTTTTGTCAGATCCTGAGTGGGAACATAAATGAGAAGTTGGTCGTCGTTTTGATAAGGAGTCTGGTTATTGGATGGCGAAAATCAAGTGATATGATCATCATTTTGCGTTTTTGGATTTTGGGATTGAGCTGTGATTAAACGACCCTTATCTGGATATTTTTATAGAAAAAGAAGTTGATTATTTTTGGAGATTTGTATCTGAAAATTACGATGTAGTCTATAATTCATATAGTTTTTATATCCAAAAATTTGCTATAAATTGAGAAAACTTCGATATAGATTATTTGGAAAAGAATCATTTTTTTGAGTGATGTGTATTTGAAAGGGCAACATTACCGCAAGATACTCCAGAGAACTACGAAGTGTTTGCCTTGTATGCAAGTCCTAGTAGATGACACTGAAAATGTGATTTTACTTGAAATAATGTAGTGTTTTTTGTTTATAAACCAGGAGATTTTCATTATTATAAAATATCTTGGATGGATGGCTGTGCGCCTGATAGATGTGGAGTCCCTGATTATATCAAAATATTATAATAAAATAAATCAGATTTAATTGTTTGTATTGTTTAATTTTGTGAATTTTATTTCTATTCACTATTTTTCTGATGATTCAAAAAATCAGAACTTATACCCATTTGGGATTACAATGATATGAAATTGTCGTGGAAGCTGATTCAAATAACGCGATTCCATCAATAGAGATTATTGGTTTGCCAGATGCTGCGATCAAAGAGTCGAAAGAAAGAATTAGGGCGACATTTAGGAATGTGTGAATTACGATGCCCAATAAAAAGTTTATTATGAACTTGGCTCCTTCTGATTTGAGGAAGGTTGGGACAAGTTTTGACCTGCCGATGGCAGTGGCACTTTTGTTTCTGGTTTTCGAGGATAGAGTTTTTGTCCCAGATTTTTTTGAGAAATCGTTGTTTTTCTGAGAATTAGGGTTGGACTGATCTTTGAAGCCAGTCAGGGGTTTATTGCCTTGTGTGATTGATGCAATCAAACGCTGATATAATTCTTTTTTTATTCCTGCAGATAATATTTATGAGTTGGAATATATTCCGAATATTACGCTATATCCGATCAATCATTTCCAAGAGATTTTAGATTTTTTCTTGTATAAAAAAGAAATTAAGGCGATTTCTCAACCCAAAAAGTTGCCAGATTCTTTGTGATTTGGAGAATGACTTGTGGATTTTGAGCATATCAAATGATTGCTTTTTGCGAAAAGGGCATTAGCGATTGCGGCGGCTGGGTTTCATAATTTGCTTTTGGTTTGAGCTCCAGGTAGTGGGAAAACCTTGCTTAGTAAGGCAATCCAATGAATACTACCACCGCTATCTTTTGAGGAAATTCTAGAAGTTAGCCAGATTTATTCTGTTGTTTGAAAATTAAATAAGGATATGCCATTGATTTTGCAAAGACCATATAGACAAATTCATCATACTGCATCCAAGGTTTCTATTGTGGGTTGATGATCGGCTTTGACTCCTGGGGAAGTGAGTTTGGCGCATAAATGAATTTTGTTTTTTGATGAATTGACTGAATTTCCAAGAGAGGTTTTGGAGGTTTTGAGGTAATTATTGGAGGATAGTGTAATTAATATTTCTAGAGTTTCTGGAAGTATTCAGTATCCTGCTAATTTTATGTTTGTTGCGTCAATGAATCCCTGTAAATGCGGTTATTACAAAGATAAGGATAAACCATGTGTTTGCTCTTTTTCTGATATCAAAAGGTATCAAAGTAAGATTTCTTGACCGCTTTTGGATAGGATTGATATGATTTTGGAAATCCCTAGAACTCCCGTGGACTCTCTTTTGTCTGATGATCTGTGAATGTCTTCATTTGCTCTTAGAGAAAAGGTCTTATCCTGTGCGAATCGGCTCGGATACCGGCCCAAC
>CAZOFM010000053.1:0-1781 GCA_964579255.1 uncultured Candidatus Peribacteria bacterium | reverse complement strand
GCTCATATGCAATCTCAACATCTCAACGAATTTGTTCCATTGGATTCTACTTGTAAAGATTTTTTGAAGGAAGCATCTCAAAAGTTGACGCTTTCTCCAAGAGTTGTACATAGAATGATCAAGCTTGCAAGGACAATCGCCGATATGGAATCCAAAGAAAATATAGATGTGGTTTGTTTGTCAGAATCTTTGCAATATAGAAATAGAAGTTTTTTTGTAGAATTTGAATAAATTATCTATTCAAGGTGCAAGATTTTATTTATTAATTGATTCATATGCTTATAAAAGATTTTACTGATATACTTGCTTGGCAAAAGGCACAAGCTTTAGCTGTATCTGCAATTACTACTTTGTGAGTAAAAGAGGATTTAACTCTGAAATATGAAATAATAAAATCTGCACTTGCTGTGCCATCTGCAATTGCGGCTGGTTTTGAAAGATGGTCACAAGGTGACTTCAAAGAATTTCTTTATTTGGCTAAATGAAAAGCTGCAGAAGTTCGTACGCTTTTGTTGGTAGCAAAAGATATACAAGAAATAGATGAAGATACATGTAGTGATTTGATTTCTCATGTAGAAGATGTGTCAAAACTAATATATGGTTTTACAAGAACTTTTATAGATAAAGAGCCAAAAAAGAAAAAAACCACTGAGGCTTAGTCGTGGTTTCTTGTTATTTTTTTCTTGCATCTTGAATAGTTTGTTTGTTAGATTGTTCGTTGATTATGAATTATTGCTCTGAGTTTTCGTTCTGAATTTTCTTGTGTGAGTACCAAAGTCAAACTTCTTCGGTCTATTCATTCGTATTCTGGATTTACTCAAGCAATAAAATATTCGATAAAAGGTTTTCCGTGATAGATTTCTTCTATATTATTGATTGAATTTCATCTTTGGGTGGGCAAATCATAGAATTTTTCTGCCAAAGTTTGAAAATCAAGATCATAGACAAACAAGGAAAAGTACTCTTGGAATGTGAGTAATAGAGGATCTCATGTCCCATCTTCGTGTCATCGTACATACTGAATATTTGACTCAAAAGCTTCTTGGATTTCGTCTTTTTGCAATGTAATATGTATGTCGGTATCTACAAATCAATAAGGAGAAAAACGAACTCATTCTGCACTTACAAACTTGGATAATCTCGCGATATCTTTGTTTTTGAGAGCTTTTATTATTTCTTTTTCTAGATCGTTTTTTTCTTGTGGATAGATATCTTCTTCAATATTATTGATTTGATTATTTTCTATTATTTGTGTTTTATTTGGGTCATTGAATGTGATTTTGATACATCATGATAGCAATAGTAATGATGCTGATATTGTCAATAAAAGTATGCGATTCATAGTATAGATTGGAAATAAAAGTCAGAGTTCCCTTTAAAATCGGAAGACATGGGATTCGAACCCACGGTACAGTCGCCTGTACACACGTATTCCAAACGTGCGCCTTCAACCGCTCGGCCAATCTTCCTCAGATTTTGTGTGTATGTCTTGTGTATCAAAAGCTACTTGTTTTTCAAGCTTTTTTCAAACAAAAAATCTGTACTATCCAAAAAATTTAATAGCACCTATTATATAATACGCAAAATTTGATCAAAAGTTACAAGATTATATTGATGATTTTGCCGGGAATATAGATTATTTTTTTGATTTCTCAAGTTATCTGTTTAGCAAGTTTTTCGTCGTTTGAAATTTGGTTTAGGGCTTCATCTTGTGTTGCGTCTTTATTAATTTCTATTGTTCATCTCATTTTTCAATTGAATTGGACGGCAAGAGTAATTGT
>CAZOFM010000052.1:0-5843 GCA_964579255.1 uncultured Candidatus Peribacteria bacterium | reverse complement strand
ATTATATCTCAATCTTGTTCTATTCGCATATTAGCAACCGACACATTATCTATCCACTCTATATTCAAATCATAGTTTGTACCCACAAATCATTGATGGCGAGTTCATTCACTCACAACTTCTTCTATAGACGGTCTATACAAAGAAACATTCGCTTCTGGTCAGATTGTATCAGACAATATTTGTCTTCAAGCAACAAGCTGATTAGACCAAGGACCAGCAGGAATATAATCCGGCTTGTCATCAGTTCATCTATTTTTCAACGGAACAATCTGCGCATACTGCCAATTTCTAGGAATATCTCACAAACCAAGCGAAATGTTCAACATATTTGGATAGTAAGATTTTACATTATAAATTAATTCTGAATATTTTCATCACGATAAGAATTCTATTACATCAGCTGGTTTGTCCATTTTCTTTCATTTGTAATAGTAAGCTTCTTTAAAATCTATTTTGGCTCCACTATAATTTGTATCAGCTGGCAAAATCAAAACATATCTTTGATTCAAAAACTCATCATTCAAGAATTTATGATTTACTCATTTGTCCTTGTGAGTATCTATTCTATGATTTAGCTTTAATAAATATCAGTCAACAGGTTCTCACAAACTTTGAGAATTTCTCCAAGACATCTGAATTGCATCAAAAGATTGACCAGAAATTTTGAAATTTTTAACCTCTTGAAATGGAGAAGCCAGCTTCACAGAAATATCCCCAAAATCTACATAACCATCTTTGGATTCTGTTTTTTGTAATAATTCTTGATATGAATCAATATATGGAGATGCGAAAAATCATGGCGAGTATACATAAGATTTTTTATTTACAATCAAATTTGGAATTTCAGAATTTTGTTTTGCATATTTTATATAAACAGAGTTGTTTGTCCAAATCACCATATCCTCTAAATCATCATTATTCATATCCACTAGGAAAAAACGATCTCCAATTTTGGAAATAAATTCATCTGATTTGATTACATTTACCATCGCACCAGACTCTGGATCTTCCAAAAAGACTCAGCGCACATAATTAGAAATATCCAAAACAGATGTAGAAGTACCTGCTCATCATCACACACAAGTTGGACAAGATTGAGATGCCAACAATGTAGATGAACCACAAGAATCAGCCACATCTAATCACGCTTGATCAGCAACATCCAAAAGTGATAATTGCATACTATCCAATAAACTCGTTGCTTCTACAAAATCTTCATCGCTTAGTCCCCAATCTTCAGAGCTAGAGCTCTTAATTCAATTGATTAAATCATTCGCCAAATTTAAATTTGTTTCTGCATATGTATCCAAAATAGAATCAGACTTAGACAAGAAATCAATTGTGCTTTTATTCGTAGAAAAGATTGGACTAGAAATTTTCAATTCTATTTTTTCATCATTTACAAAAGCAATATTATCATTTCTGATTTGTGCAATAAATTTATCATAAGATTTGATAGAACTAGAAATATCACGAACTTCTTTTTGTTTTGCTATCAAAATATCGTTTAATTCACTATATGCTTTTGAAACATTTGCGGTCATTGGATTGATAGAATACTCAGCATTTAATGAAGCAATGGTTTGGTCAATATCAGATAAAATATTTTGATTATCCACTCTTGATTTGATAATAGATAGTTGTTGATTCAAATGTTTATAAGTTGTTTCATAGTTATCTCACTCAATATCATAAGAAAACAGTCCTGTAGATATATCTAATCTAGGAAAATTAAAATCCAAATCTATGTTGATATCATCAATTGTTTCATCAAACAAATCCTCCATCCAAGCAGATCAAGTATTTATTCGTCCAACCACATTTTCAGAAAACGCATCAGAAACCTTATAAGAAAAGCTATTTATTACTCCTGCAATCTGATTCAAGGCTCCATAAAATAAAGAAAAGTCTGTTTTAAATTGCATATATCCATCCATTTGCAAATCAAACCCTTGTAGTTTTTCGTCAGCATTCCATCTCAAAGTCTGATCTAAATAATCTATCCATTCTACATCTCGTGTTCTTTGAGTAAGCTGCTCTACCTTATATTTCAATCTAGATTCCAAAACCAAAGGCCCACTTTTCAACAAACAAAATAGTTTTGAAATAAGTTCGACTGTATCCAAAACAACAGAAAGTTCTGGTATAAGGTCTGGAATTTTCGGTGCAGGCGGAAGAAGATTTGGTAAATTAAGATCTAATTTGGGAATGAATTCTGGTAAGTCTGGCAAAACTGGTGGTTCTGGTAAAATTGGAATTTTTGGCAATAAAAAGTCAAAAGCAATAGCAAAATCAATTCATGCAGAAAGATTAAAGTTTGGCGGCCTCGGTAAGTCTGGCAAACTTGGTAAGGCCAGATCAATTGGAACAAAGACGAACCTCGGCAAAACCATATTTATTCACAAATCTATATGAGAAAAATCTATGTTTATATTTGGAATTTTGAAAGGAGGAATTTTTAATATTGGGATTTTTGGAAATAAATTTTCAAAGCTACAGGCATAAGGACTAAAGCTATCACGAGAACAAGTCCCACAATTCTTAGACCAATTTGCAGTAATATCTATCAAAATCTGATAAGTTTTAATAGAGGTCAAAATCAAAATCAATGCATCTACCCATTTAGAGTAAAGTTTGGCATTTACATTAAGCCAAGCTATAATAGAAGTAGACAAAACAGTGACAAAATCCAAAACACTGGAAATTGTGTTATCCACAAAATCCATCCAATCATAAAGTTGTAATGGGAATTGAGTATATTTATCCAAAACATCTAAATTTTGTTGAACATGACGAGATAATTGCAAGGCATCATCGTAAAATTCTTTGAATCAATCCAGTTCTCCCGCAAAAGATGCACAAGTCAATATCTCCTTTTTTCTAGTAGACACCTTAGCTAATTCTGCCTCTCTATTTTTATCTTCTAGATCATTCCAAGGTTCACATCATGCCAAATTTGGATTTTCTAAACAATCTTTAGTGTATTTTAGTCTAGAATGAGATTTGATTCTATAAGAAAAAGATTTTATATATTCATTGATTCCTGCCAGCATTGCAGATGTATCATCCGATATGTTTGCAAAAAGAGTCTGAAAATCATCAGAGGAATATCATCAATCATCAGGCTTATCCAAAACCAAATTAGCAAACTCTTTTTCTATTTTTATAATATCAAGTAATCTTTTTCTTTCTCAATCTCATATTGTTCAAAATTTTATTTTTTCAATTCTTGACTCCTCTTCCTCCAAATAAGCTAATTCTTCCATCGCTTCTTGTTTTGTCATATGACCACAAAAGTGACTCAACTCATATATAGCTTCTATTCGTTGTTTCAAAATTTTTCTTTGATTATCTAGCCAAGTCACAGAATAACTTTTATATTTCAAAAGATCCTCTGTAGTAGGCAAAGGTATTTTGATAACAATATCTTTCGTATCCAAATCAATCAAAGGAATCTCATCAAATATGCCAATCAATGCATCAAAAGGATTATTAAGCGCTGATGTAGCTGCTTGATAATTCTGCATAGATGCAAAGTCTTTCATATTTTTCAAAAACTTATTATCTTTATCTCATGTCAAAAATGCCACAGCATTCTGCCTTACTTCTTCACGTTCCTGAGCCCAAATTTCAGCAGATCATAATCTATCAAATCCCTCAAACATTTGAGATATATCAGGCAATACAATACTTATATTCAATTTAGTCAGATTATTTATCATATATTTAATTTGTCTAGAAAGTCGCTCATTCACGACCTTATTTATAATTCCTTTTTCATCTGCTCAAACAACAGATAAATCAATCTTCGGTCATTGGAAAAAACTAAATGGATCAAAATTAAACCCACGAACTCTTGAAACATCTCTATTCAGATTGTTGTTTTTGATAGGACTAGAAGCAAGAGAAATATAACCAAGATTTACATTACTTGCAGCTGGAGATCGTGCAGAAGATTGCTCTCATTGCGAAGATAATCTAAAAGGAGAACTCTTTGTTTCTTGTTGAATTATCACAGAATTTGCCAAAACTTTTGCCATTCAGTTTATGGATATTTTATCACAAGATCACTGCTCTGCAAGATCAAGCATCCATGGATCTATCTCTTCTGTAGGCACCACACCAATATCATCTTCATCCTTTTCATTACAAGTATATAGAGGAAATGTTGCTACGACACAATTTCATCACAAATCTCAAAGAACAGGAATATCTAATTTTCCCATATATGGTCCAGCACAAATCGCAACTCCCATTTGCATAGTAAGAGTCGGAATAAGATAGACCCTAAGCATTGACGGAAAAGCTCATCAACCTGGAGGAAATGGAGGTAATCAAAAACCATCTCAAGGTCATTTTTGCATAATAGGAATAAGACTAGATCCAACAACAGGAATTGGCACTGGAGCTACTACTGCTGGGATTCGAATAGTAGCTGGAAAAAACAAAGCCGGAAACCCTCCTCATAAATTTTTATTCAATATCTCAAACAAAGGAGCTAATGGATGAGGAAATTTTGGCACACAACCAAAAAGATGATAATCTCCAGGAGCCAAAAACGCTTGATTAAATGGAATTTGATTCAAAGGAAATGGGGGCTGACAAGAATCTCCACCTAATTTGAATCACTCACAAAGAGAATCTGTCAATTTATCTACACTATCTACAACTCAAGCCATAAATTCATTTACAACAAGAATTCATCAACTAGAAAAGACATCTGACAAATTAGGAACTTGCCACGACTCAAAAATAGTAGAAAATTGATCAGATAGAGAATCCCATGCATTTCCAATAATACTTTGCATATTTTTTGCACACTCTTTATCACACTCACCATCTTTATTTAATTTTGGTTTTTCTCCATCAGAATCAAACAAATCATCAACTGAAAATGCTTCCTCTCATTCCAAATCATTTATATAATTATCCATCTTTTGTGACAAATCATCCCAGACCTCCTCATAAGATCTATGTTTTTGTGACGAAGTATTAAAGAAAATCCATCTATATTTTTCACAAGGATCAAGTGGATTTACTATAATATCTTTATAATCATCTCTTGTTTTTTTCTTATCTTCCAATTTCACATCCTTTATCGACATTTTAACAAGTGGCTCCCATCTATAAATCAAATCATAAGAAAACTTTAAAGTCTGACGATTATTCAAGTCAATATTATCCATCACAAACATTATATCATCTTTATCCTGCCAAACAATATCAATATTCTCAAAATTTCCTGACTCTTTTTTGAACGAAAGAATCTCTTTTTCATCACCAATTTCCACCTCCCAAGGTCATTTCAAACTATCAATATATGTAGCTTTTACTCACTCATTAAGTCCCAAAATTGTAGTAGTTACTCTAACAGTATCTCAATCCACCAAAACACCACCATTCAAATCTTTATATTGTTTATAGATACTTATAGATTGGTCTCCTGACAGTTGCAACAGTGTTTTATATCAAACTTCCGCCAAAAGCAAACCAGATTCATAGCTTGGAACATAAGAAATTGGAGCCACAGAAAATCTATTTGTCAGCATATTATATACTCATTGATCAGAAACATCAGTAACTATATTTTGCAAAAGAGCCGCAAGATCTATATTAGAGGCACTATCCAAATTATCCAAAAAACTAAGGTCCGGCAAATCATCTGGCAGATCATTGCTCGAATCGTCTCCTATTTTCCATCCTTTCAAATGAATTAAACTATCATCTTGCACATACAAATCAGAATTTACTGTAATTCCAAAACTTTTAACTAATTTAGTCTGATCTTTTTGTCTATTATACCAATCATCATCACAGGCATATTCAAATGTAGACACATA
>CAZOFM010000051.1:0-5934 GCA_964579255.1 uncultured Candidatus Peribacteria bacterium | reverse complement strand
TCTGGTTTTGTAGATCAAGTTAATCGATTTCAAGTGACTAGGGAATTTCCTACATTATCACTAATTGTAAAATTATATGCTATTGGATTGATAAATGGCCAATGTCCAGTAGCAATTTGACATTCACGGTCTGATTTGTTTTTGTTGACTCAAGTTAATCACTGTGCATCTCGTATTTGATATGAATAACTATAAGTACCAGACAATTCTGATGATACGGTAAATTCTATTCCAGTTGTTGTTTCTGCTCAAGTTCCAACTGTTGTAACTGTTCAGGTTATAGGATTTCAAATACAATTAGTATTCCCACTAAATAAATATCCACTAAAAGTAGTTCCTCCTGGATCGTAGGCATCTACGACAAATGTGATTTGGTGATTTCAGTCGGAAGTGACATAAAGGTCTGAAGATTTAGGAGCTACATTTTTTCGGATTCAAGTTGCTGTAGCACAGCCACTAAGTCATTGTTTGTCCCATATTTTGTATGAGAATGTTTCAGTTGCTGGTTCGTTTCTTCATATGCTGAATGATTGATTGGTTTCTCCTGTTAATATATTCAAACATTTTTCTCCACTATATCGTTGATAAGAGTTGATTCCTCCTGGATCATATCAACTTGCAAAAAAGGTTATTATTGATCATTCATATCATGTAATTTCTAAGTCACTCGCTATAGGAGCTATATTTTTCCACTCTATGTTTGCTGTGTATATTTCGTCGTTGTTGTTGTCATCTCGTATTTTTACTTGGATTTGTCAGCTTGTAGGATTGTTTTCTGCTGGAAGAGTGATTATATCATTTCAAGTATTCCCTCATGTTCGATTAATTGTATTGCCCAAATTTGGAAAATTGTTATTTCATGTTTTATAGCTATATTTGTATCAAGAAATACTGCTTCATAGATCTATTCCTGATAACCAGATTGATAATTCTTTTCATTGTTCTGCAGATATGTCTTGTGTATTATCTCCTGATCATAATATTTCTAATATTGGTGGATCATTATCTACTTTGACCTCGCCTGTGAAAATTCCAGATAATAATGAATTTGATCCAGAATTTATATATCCAGTAAATGTGTATTTTCAATCTTCTAGTTTTTCTTGCTTAAAGCTAAATTCTCGTTTTTCTCAATCTATTTTTCTAATGTTTGTAGCATAGATTAATTCAGCTTCCTTAGAGTTTATAAACTTATTGAATACATATAATTCATCTATTGATCAAACTAATTGTCCATTATTTAGACTTCGTCAAATATAAGTTGGATTGTTGTTGCTAGGGTAGTATCCAATTATTTTTTGTGATCGAGATAACTGTCAGTTGATGTATATATACATATTTATTCAATCATAAGTCCACATTAGATGATTTCGTTTTCAATTTGTAAGTGATTCAGTGGTTTTGCTGTTTGTTTCATATCGTCGTCATCAATCAGTAGTGACCTTTAATTTTCAATCTTTGAATGCAAGCCCATAAGATCATTGCTTATTTATAATACTTTGATTGTTTGTAGAATTAGTGTTGATCCAAAATGAAAAGCTTAATCAAGTTTGTTTGTTGATAGTTCAGATGTTTAAGAAAGATTGATTGTTTGAAAAACTATAAGATCATCATAATTCTGAATGAGAATTATTGTAATTTACTCCAGATATTTGTAAATCTACTCAACTATTGGAATAATCTTTGATAGGACTGAGATAGACTTCTGCATTAAATCAGATTTTATCACATTCATTATCATTTTTGGAATCTATAATAAAATATAGTTTTTCTCATATTGAAATCTTGCTTCAAACTGTAGATATATCATTCAATTCAATCAGATTTTTTTGATATATTTGTGTGGAAATTGAATATTCATTTCATTTTTTGATTGCATAAATTATTCAATCTGTATTTGTACAATGAACTGGATTTTTGTTTTCTATTTCTACCTCTATTTCTATATCGCCACTGATATTGCTGGTTCGTTCGTATATGACCTTTCAATATTTTGCAGAACCAGGATAGACAAAATCTTTGGATAAATTGATATATTCATAATCTTGTAATGGCTCGTTGATTATTCGGGATTGGAGTTTTGGACTAAAATATAATTTTCATGTAGTGCTTCAATTATCCCAAAAATATCTCCAACTATATTCTCATGGGAATTTGCTGAAATGTTTTGTAGAGTCTGTGATTTTTATTCTATCAAGAGAATATTTTCTGACCAGATTATTATCTAATCCGATATATCCCGAATTTTGCTCATTTCATCATATTTCCCATAGTCGTTCAAATTGGAAATTATCTACTCCAGTAGTATATATATGAGATAGAGCATCAATAGGGGAATTATCAGAAATTGTTTCAGTTTGGAATGGTCTAATTCGTTTGTTTAAGAAGCCTGTATGTATATTAGTAAAAGCAAGTAATATGTGTTCTCAATTATCTAATTCTATTATACAGCTATCATTTCCTTGATCTATTCATGATCGTGTGTATGTGACTCAGGTTTTTGCGTTATTTGTGAATTGACAGGATCATTTTTGTCATTGTAGGGCTATGTTTTTTCAAGTGATTGATGGATTTTCTCGTAAATCATTTAATCTTCATGATAGGTCGGATATATTACAGTCAATATCGTTTCAATTTTCCTGTCATTCGCATATTAATATTAGTTCAGTAAAACTGTCTTCAGATTCCCATTTCCCTGTTAAATTTTTACAATCAGATGCTAATCATTGTTTATCAAAAGCCATGAATGAAAAGACTCCAGTAAACACATTATTACTTCCAGTAATGAAAGTTTTATTCGTTTCTCCGGTTAAAATATTTACACAACTTGTTCAACTATATCGTTGATAAATTAAATCGCTTCAGGTATCTATTGCCATAGCTGTGAACTTGATGTTGGATCAGGTTTTTGCTGTGTATTCAGGTATTTGGTTGTATCATATTATAGGACCGGTATTTATTCGTTCTATATCAAATTCTTGTTGAGATTCATGTCAAAAACCATCCCATGCTACAATTGTTAAACTTCCCGTAATTGGTTCGTCTTCTGCTGGAATTATAATTTCAAAATCAAAAGAATCTGATTCTGATGTAATTGTTTCTTCAAAAGAATCTCATATTTCTCATATAGAATAGTATCGATTATATTTGTCTATATTTGTTCCACTATCAAATAATCTACCCGTAATTATTAGATTTTCTGATTCAAGTCAAGTAAGTCAATGTATTTCCTGAATTGTAGGTCATGAGAAGTCTATAAGTAAGCTTGTCCCAGTGGAATTATCTCATCCGGTGATAGTGTAGCTATATTCTCAGTCGTATTGTCCATCCTCAAAAGCAATTTTATTTTCTAGAAGGTTTCGTTTGTTGGGAGTTTCTCTACTCAAAGAAAATTGGTGTAATGTACGGAATAACTCATCATTTTGTGCTCCGCTATATATAAATAGTTGGTCTATTGTTCATTGAAATTGTCAAATTCATGGACTTCGTCACAGTAATGTACTTCATGTGTTGTTGGGGATAGATCAATTTGTAATGTGTTCTCGTTCTTTTTTTCAATTTTTGTAAAGCTTCATTTTTTGTCAATTATAACTTCGTCATATATGATTTCGTTGGTTTTCGTCTAATTTTACATTTGTATTATATCGTTGTTGTGTTGTTTTATTTGTGACCACGATGTTTCTGTGAATTTCTGATTCTTCGGAAGTAGATACGGCTATTCCATATGAATCTGGTTTTACTAAAATTGCTTGATATTTTTTATCGCTTGCGTTGCCTATTAGATTGCTTGGATTGATCCAAAATGCCACAGACATAGTGTCATTGACGGCAATTGGTCATATATCTAAATATTGACCAGAATTTGAGCCAGATTCTGTTCCTATATTTTGTCAAAATTCAAAAGCTCATCATTTGATCCCAGATAATGTATGTGCTAGATTTTTTTGTTTAGAAAATAAATATTTCCCAGATTCAGGGTTTATCCATTTTTCATCAGACATATTTGTTTCAGGTAATTGGTATATCTTGATACGGTAGTTTGTAGTATCGCAGTTATTATTTCAGCTGCTATTTATTTTAAAATATAGCGGCTCTTTGGTCATTATAATACCTGTTTTATTGATTATAGATCAGCTATTGTTTTTGAGGTCTCAAGTAAATCGTAAATTATTTCGCTTATATACTTCGTATTTTATTCCATCTCCACAATAAGATATAGCATCTTCTAATTCTATTTTTATTTCTATATTTGCGTGTATAGGACTATATCGCTCTAATACTACGTCTCAATATCCTCAATGATTGTCTATGTTTTTTCATGGACTTAATGTATCTGCCTTTACAAATAATCAATCATATTCTTGTACTGGTTTTCAAATTAATCGTTGTTTACTATCTGCATCGTATTGTAATCTTTCTAAATTTTCTCTAATTTTTTCCTCATATCCAGTTGTTCTAAAATAAGACCATCATTTGTATCATTGTATAGGTCCAAAATCATCTTTGGAGTCTGTTATTAGTTTTTTTTCAAAATCATAAAAAGCTAGAAGGTCTATATTGTGAATATTTGTAATGGTATTTTGAGGGGTCAAAGAGTGCTTTAATGAATCTCCATTTTTGATTCCTATTCTTTTGCTAATAATATCTACTCCAAATAAATCATTAAGTGGAGATAAAACTCGTTGATGAGATATTTTGTTTCAAGTAAATACAAAAGAACTAGATGATGAGTTGATATTTATAAATCATACTATAGATAGTCAAACATCACCACTTATGACACAATAATCTTCTCATATAGCATTTGCATTGCCTGTGTAGGTTATTTGTCGTCCACTATTGCTGTTTCGAATTGTATCACATTTTCATTGTTGTCAGTCTTGTTTGATGCTAAAGCCAGTTCAAGAGATAGATAATCAAGTTGATATACTGTTTTTTCATTGTAGATTAATTGTTTGGTTATTGAGATTTGGTGGTTTTCGTTTTCATATAAGAGCTATAGCGCTTTTTTTTCAAGATGGTCATTCTACTATTACTCTAAGTGGTAAAGGATCGTGGTTTTCCTCTAAATCAGCTCATGAGTAATTGAATTCTAATGTATTTGTTCATGTAACTGTATCTAATTCTTTTCGCACTCCACCAGAATAAATATAAAAAATTCCAGTCATGGATTGATTATTCTCTCCATCAATAGTGATTTCGACAGTATCATCTGTGTCATGGTTAGCAAAAAGGACTGTTTTATCGCTTGTCAAATTTGGTCAAGTGTTTTCTCGTTTAAAATTAGATTTACTTGTTGCTATATTTCCTGCTTGGTCTGTTGCAGTTACTGTAATTATTCATTCAGCTTCTGTGTTTATTCAGGTGATATCTCAAGTAATATTGCATGTTTTGTCATTAATAGCTCATGTTCACTGATGACTGTATGTTTTGCTGTCACTTCCTGTTACAATCCGTGAATAAGAACAATTTGTAATATTGGTTCCAGTGTCTTCGATAGCAAAATTAAAATCTAATTTTTCTGTAGGTATCATAGTATATGATTGATTGCTTGGTGTAATGGTGGGCTTGATTGTATCAATTATTATTTGTCATGTATATCAATTAGCATCATAACTATATTTACCATCAGCGAGATTGTTTTGATTAGAATAAAACACTCGTTGTTCTCCAATTTGTTTTGGATTTATTAGTTGTTTTATTTGATCATCATCTAGTGCAATATTGTAAATATTAAGCTCATCTACAATTCAAGTGAATCAAAATCTATTTGCATATCTTCATATATATAGATTTCGATCTCAAGTATAATTTGATACTGTGTGTTTATATTCTCAGTCTATATAAAATTTTATATTCTTGGCTTCACTAACAACTGCTAAATGAAATCGTTGTCAGGTCAATAAATCATCTGATATAATATTTCAATAGCCC
>CAZOFM010000050.1:0-6113 GCA_964579255.1 uncultured Candidatus Peribacteria bacterium | reverse complement strand
TATCTAATACTCATAAATCTACCACTATATTGTAATCTCAAAAGCTCATCATCTCCAAAAAGTACGACATGTTGGAATCGTTCTGGGAGATCTTTTCGCGTTCTTTCTGGATTGATTTCATATTTTTGAGCAAGTTTTTTCAACACTCACTGTCACAAATTTGAATCTCTTCGTGGTAAAATTGCTTTGCTATAGCTACTATTTGGATCAAGTATTTTTTCCATATCTACCTGCAAAATCTCTCCCAATCCCAAACAATTTTCACAAGCTCATTCCTGGCGATTTGAGGAAAAATGTTGAGTTGTAAATTCTGGATAAGTGATATTGCAGTTGGCACAGTACATTTTGTCTGTATATCGTTTGATTGTTTGCTCGGGGCATTCTGCACAAAAAATCCCAAATTTTTTGCTTTCATTTAATATTTTGATTATATCTTCTTTGATTCTAGGAATTTTTATATCTTCAATCGTTACACGATCATAGATTCCATAAATATTTAGCGGAAAATATTCATCTGGGACATTGGGAGTTTCCAAATAAAAATATTCAATTGGGTCTAAAATTTTTGTTGGATTTTCAATCTTTTCTTTCTTTTGTAGTTTGAGAGAATTAGCAATAGTCTGACTTATATTTTTTTGAATTTGCTCTTTATTTACTATTAAGTACCTAGTAAATCATCTTCCCTTTTCTACACGATTTCTGTTTTTTTTGACAAATTCTGCCAATTCAGTTTTGCTTTTTAAGCTTCCAGATTCTTGTAATAAATATATTTTTTTATCAGCAAAATCTTTCTGAATTTCTTCAATGATTTGTTCGTTGTTTTGTGGTTTAATTTCTTGTTTACAATTGTAGCAATAAGGTTTTCAGAGCTTCGCAAAAAGCAATCTCAAATAATCATCAATTTCCGTCAAAGTTCCTACGCTACTTCTGGAATTTCAAGTTCTTTTGTTTTGTTCTATGGCGATTGCTGGCGACAATCCTGTACAATGATCTATTTCCGGTCTTTCGCCAAGATTAAAAAATTGCCTTAAATAGCTAGAAAGGGATTCTATATATCTAAATTGTCATTCTTTGTAAATTGTATCAAAAGCCAAAGAGGATTTTCCGGAACCAGAAACTCCAGTAATTGCGATAATTTTATTTTTGGGAATTTCTATATCTATATTTTTGAGATTATGAGTTTTGACTCATTGAAAAGTAATCTTTTCTGAAAATTGTGAATAAAAGCTTTTTTCTATTATATTTTTCTTTGACATAAAATCAGATTTGTTATCTATAAAATTATTTTAGTAATAATGCTCTAATTCATATTCCAATGTTTTCAAAAATTTTGGCAAAATTCAATGTTTGATCGGATTATCAAACTCTCCTGAATTGTAAGAGCTATATCATTCATAAATATATTTTGGAGCATAAGGAAGCACTATATCACCAGAAATATATCAGCCATTATAAAGCGCAGAATGAGAAATCAAACTATCCAAATCAATTCCTGTATAAGCAACATTTATATCTACTTTATTTTTGTATCTATCATATTTTGCTTTGGAAAAATCTATAAAATCTTGTACACTTTCTACAAAAACTTTCTCAGAAATCTCTCCAGTTCCATAGTCTTTTGTGATGATTTGAAACGGTCCATTGCTATTGTGAGGCAAATAATATCAGCAAGTGCTTTCTCTATATCGTGTCGCTATTGTCAGAGCTGTCGGGAAATTATTCGCAAAACTAATATTATCTAATGTATTATATCGTCCAAAGCATTTATCTTCCGTGGAAAGTTCAATAATTCCTGTATTATGCAATTCCAAAAATTCAATCCAATCTGATTTATATGTTTGTTTGGTTTTGATTTTTTCAGTAGAGAATTGTCAATATAGATGTAGATACAATTCACTTAATAAATAATAAACTTTTTTTTCGTGGCTGACCAGAGGCAAAAGCTCTTTGATTTGAGTCATAAAATTTCGCATATCTGCCACATTACCAGAATTTATTTCATCCAAAGTGTTTTTGAGTTGGATTAGCTCGCTTTGATCCTGGCTTGTCGGAGAATATCCCAGAGAAAACCCAAATCCAAATATTCCTATTGCCAAAAAACCTATAAATTTCTTCATAGAAAAAATGAGTATATAAACTTTAATTTTATACATATCTTTGTATTGCTTGCAAGTGTTTGTTTTATTAATAATTATCATTTCCAAAAATTATGATACAAGTTTGATTTTTTAGATAAAAATAATTTTGTCAAGTTTAAAACTGTGGTATTAAGTCAGATTTTTGTTTATTTTTTTAAATTGTTTATAATATAGTAGCTTTATATATTATTCGTTGAAACTAGATTATGCATTATATGACAGTTGATTATTTAGATAATATTACCGCAAAAAAAAGGAAAAAAATCAGATTAACTTTCTTTCTAAAAGAGATTAAGTTGCTGATGTTTTTTGGTTGATTGGCTTTTGTTTGAGTTACAATCTTTACTAATGCACCTCTTTTTCTATCAAGTTTCAAAAGTTTGTTTTATTCTCAAAATTTTATTCAATCACAAAATATCAAGGAAAATTTAGAGCAAGATGCGTCTATTTATTCAATTATTGATCAGCAATTTCAAAAAGAATCAGAAATAGAAAAATTAATAGCAAAATATAAGAATCAGAATTGAAATATTGCATTGCCTATTAGCAAAGATATGGATGAATTTTTGTTGGAAAATATGAAATGATATGAGTTTTCTTTTAATACATTGCCTCCTACAAACAGACTTATTGTTCCTAGATTTAATGTAGATGATCCGATTGTGATTAGTAAATATACAAATATGAATGAGTTTATTTACAAAAACTATAACGAAGAACTCAAAGAATGAGTGGTAAAATATCCCACAACTCCAGAACCATGACAAGCTGGAAATACATTGATTTTTGGTCACACAAGTCAAGAACGATGGAAATACAATCCATATGGAATGGCTTTTGCTCATATAGCAAAAATGGAAATCTGAGATACAATTCAAATTGTCCGAAATTGACAATTATACGAATATAGAGTTGTAGATATTCAGATAAAATATCCACAGCATGTAAATGATACATATATGCAATATGCCAATGCTAGCAAAAATTATCTTACTTTGATGTGATGCTACCCAATTTGAACTGCAAAACAAAGGATTCTAATCATAGCAGAAGAGCTTTCTGTACAATAAATTTCTCTTGATCTTTATTTTCCTATGTTTATATATATAGTATTCTAGAGTCAATATTTTTTATTTTATTATAACTTTTCAATGAAAAAACCTTTAGCATTTCGAGGATTGCTTTTACCATTTATCGCATGATTTTTTTGGCTTATCTTGTCACTTGTTTCACTTTGAGTAATAAATGAAACTACATCATTAGATTTAACTTCAAACTTGTATTATATTAAAGTTCTTCTTGCTATCCTATTTTTTATTGGATTTTTCACAATGATTGTTTCTATAATAAGATTGGGTAGAGAAAAATGATTGGTTCAAAGAGAAATGTTCGCATCATCTCGAGAATTATTAAAAACTAATTTTGGAAAATTTGCTTTATTTACAGTAATTATTCTTGTTTTGAGTCTTTTCCAAAATTTGGAAGCTTATCCAGAGTTTTTTCTTCCTATAGTTTGAATTGTTTCTACTTGGTTTGCTTATTGAATTACAAACTTCAGTCTTTTATTAGTAAAAAAACAAAAAGCTGATTACAAAGATGTGATAGTATGATTCAATAAATTTATCAAAAGTTTTGTAGCTCAAATTTTGACATGAATATTAGTTTTCGTTTCAGCTATTTTTCTAGTAATCCCATGAATATATGTTGCACTTAGGTTATCAATGGCAGTTTATCTGATTTTGGATCAAGATTTATGACCAATTGCTCCTCTCAAAAAATCTTGGACAATCACCAAAAATAAAGTTCCAAATATTTTTGCTATAAATATCATTTTATCAGTTATTGCTATTTTGTGATTTTTACTTTTGGGAGTGTGATTATTGTGGGCAATTCCTTTGTATTATTTAGTAAATGTTACTCTTTACACAAAAATATTAGCTTTAGAAAAATAAAAAATTTTTCTCAAACAAATAAGTCCTATCTGCAAACGATGGGGCTTTTTTTATAATTCTTGTAAAAGTTCAGTAATAATTGTATTGGAAACATTCATCCCAAAGTCAGTCAGTATCAGTCTATTTTCATTGAATTTAGCCAGATTTTGTTTTATATAAGAATCAATCAAGTCCTGATAATTATCCACCAAAATCGTCTCATATTGCTCAATATCTTTGACTCATTCGTCGGTTCTAATTCCCAGAAAAAAAGATTCAATCAACAAATCCCTCTCACTCATTGCGATAATTTCTTGTCTATTTATTTTCTCTCATTCTTGATATTCTTTCAAATTAGCGATATTCGTCCATCTGACAGCCAAAGTTTCTTTATTTTTTGCTATTCATAATTTATTCAAAAATTCTGGATTTAGATTTTCAATTTTACAGAAAGATGACGCACTTGTCCCGAATCATATATAGTTTTCCATATTCCAATATGATCTATTGTGTATGCTACTCATCCCAGATCTAGAGAAATTTGAAAACTCATATCTTCGATATCCAGCTTCCAAAATGATGTTTTTCAAAATCTCAAATTCCTCAAAAATCTCATCATCGCTTCCAAAGTAATTCTCGTTTTCCACAGATTTCCACTTGGACCCCGGGAATAATTCCAGAGTATAAAGCGAAAAACTATCGGCAAACTGACTATTCACAAGATTCCTAAAAAACTCTAATTTATTTGGATCTCGTAGTTGTTTATTTCCTTTTCTCGTTTTATTAAACTTTCCGAATGCGATAAAATCAAAATTATAGACTATATTATCTTTTTTCAAATTCCTCAATCATCTCAAAAAATCCACCAAAGCATTAAAATTAGTTTCTCTCGTAGTATCTTGCAAAATTTGATTATCCAAGCTTTGAATTCCAAAACTAAATCTCAATCTAGGAAGTTTATTAAAATATGTCTGTAATCCATCAATAATTTGATATATATCTTCAGCAGGGTATGGATTCATCTCAATTCCTAGTTCAGCAATATTCTCTATATCAAAATACTCTCATACCTTTTCTACAATTTTTATCAAATTTTCTTTTCACAAAATATTGGGAGTTCCTCAGCCAAAATATATCGTTTTTACAGATTTATCTTTTATATTTTGGGACATATTTTCTATTTCTTGATGTAGAGTTTGTAGATAATCAGCGATCATCTTTTCCCTAATTTCCTCTTTCAAGAAAAAGCTATAAAATGAGCAATATGGACATTTTTGAGCACAAAATGGGATATGGATATATATAGAAATCACAATAAAAATCAGAATATAAATTATCTTATGTTTATTTAATACTGCAGTTTTTGCAAATCATTTTGATATTGACAATTTGTACGAAATAAATAAAACTTTAGTGCAAAAAAAGACAAAAAACAAACAAAAACATAATACTATGAAGAAACGAAAAAAAATAAATGTTGTCTTGCCTTTGTGCTTGATGCAGAAGGGTGATATCATGTTTATTTCTCCTGATTCTTGGGCGCTTATTTTATCAGAAAATCCTAATATTGTTTGGCTTTATATTCATAGTAATCCACTGTTATCACCTGTGGAACTTCCTGGCTATATAGCAATCAAAAAAATAGGAGATGGCTTTACTAGTTCAGATTTTGAGTTAGATTTTGGGGGTTCGAATTATTATGGTGTTTATCTCTACGAATTTAATGAATCAGAGTGGCTTGACCCAGTCCAACTTAGTGTGAACTTCATTACTCCCTTGAATGTAGATTATTTGTTGGATTATAGTAATTTGACATTACAGGAGTTGATCAATGTGTTTGAGAGCATATTAGATGAAATTAATCTTGACTTTTCTAGCAATAAAATACAAAAAATATTTCAAGCTTTACCTAAAGTTGTGAAAAATGAATATTTTTGGTCTGATTTGGAGACATTATATAATGAAAAGTCATATATTGATGAGACTCTTGAAGGTTTGCTTTATAATTCTAGCAAAAGAGATAAATTAGCTTCCGAATTTTATC
>CAZOFM010000049.1:0-6167 GCA_964579255.1 uncultured Candidatus Peribacteria bacterium | reverse complement strand
TATTGTAGTTAGATGAAAAACTCATATAGAACAAGACAAACAATGACCAATTTTGATAATAGATGAAATTCCCTATATGGTAAACAAATCTACCTTAGTATCAAAGATTGCAGAGTTGGTGATTGATAAAAAAATAGAAGGAATTACAGATATTAGAGATGAATCTAGCAAAAATGTAATGAGAATTGCTATTTATCTCAAATCAGATGTAGATCCTGATAAAATTTTATTACAACTTTTTAGATACACAGATTTGCAATCAAACTTCAATTTAAATAATGTGACTTTGATTGAAAATGCAAAACAACCTAGATTGCTGAATATCAAAGATCTTTTGATGGAATATGTGGTATTTAGAAGAGAAGTTGTATATCGTAGATCAGTTTTTCAACTAAACAAAGCCAAGGATAGATTACATATTTTGGAAGGACTGCAGAAGGCAATTAGTATTATTGACGAGGTAATTGAAACTATTAAAAAATCTCAAACTAAACCTGAAGCAAAAGAAAATTTGATGGAAAAATTCTGATTTTCTGAAATGCAAGCAGAATATATATTAATGATGAGATTACAATCTTTAGTTGGTCTAGAGATTCAAAGAATATTAGATGAAATTGAAGAAAAAATCAAACTTATTGAATATTTGGAAGGAATTATTTGAGATCCAGAAAAACTTGATGGAGTTGTAAGAGAAGAAATGGATTATATGAAAGACAAGTATTGAGATGAAAGAAAGACCAAACTATCTCAAGATTTGAGCGTTTACAACTTATCTTCTAGTTTGAAGGCATACAAAGATGCTGCGGACAAAATCAAAGAAGATGTAATAGTTTGGATTGGAAATGATTTCTCATTGAGAGTTTTATATCAATCTAGAGTACAAGTAATTCCAGAAGAGACTCTTGATTTGGTGTATACTCACAACCAAGATCAGCTTATAATTATTACAGATCGTGGTGAATTAGTAGTACAAAGACTCAAGGATTTCTGATCATTTGTAATGAAGCAAAATGCTATAAATCTCAAAAAACACTTTGACTTGAAATGAAAGGTGATATTTGCAAAAACATTGCATTTTGAGTTTAATTATTTGGTATTTTTGACAAACAAAAACAGCATCAAAAAAACCAAAAAAGAATTGGTTCTATCTTTCAAAAAATTCCCTACAACAATTATGAAATTGGAAGAAAAAGAAAAAATCTTAGCAGTAGCTCCTGTAAATGATTGAGATAATCTATGAATTATTACCAAACAATGACGATGATTATTGTTTAAGTCAGATGATGTAAGAGCTATGTGAAAAACTGCATGATGAGTAAAAGCTATAGACTTGGAAGATTGAGATGAAGTTGCAAATATGCTTGTACATAAAGACGAACCATTTATATTAATTCATTCTGACAAAAATTGAAAATTACTAAATCTAGAAGATTTGAGGATACGAAAAAGAGCAAGAAAATGACAAGTAATTATGACAGGAAATGAGACTTTGGAATGAGGAATTAGTATTGTAGAATGATCTATTAGAATCAGATTTGATAATTGAGAGTTAGTGACATTACATTCCAATAATGTTCGTTTGGATGAGCCAGAAACTCCTCTACACAAAATGGTAGATAAACATATAGATATGATCTATAGGCCATGGGAAGAAAAAGATGAAAATTTAAGATATAAAGAAGAAAATAAAAAAGCAGAACAAAAATCAGATTCGAACAAATTATGATTGTTTGCTGATACAGATACTACTGATGAAAATATAAAAAACAAAGAAGAAAAGGAAGCTGAAAACAAAGAAGAAACAGAAAATTAGTTTATATTTAATCCAAAATGTGAAAAAAAATAGGACGAATATTTATGTTTGTATTGAACATTATTCTGATTTTGTTCCTATTTTTTTCTATAAATAAAGAAAAAACATTAAATATGGTAAATAATGAAATTTTACAAGAAAAACTAATAAACTCTATCAATTCCATTTCAGAATCTGTGTTGCAAGTTGTAGCACAAAACAATGATGAGTCTGCTAGTAAATACAAAATATGAACTGCTGTGGTTGTTTCCAAAGAATGATATGTAATTACAAACAAACATGTTGTAGAAAATCAGGATATTCAATATTCATTGGTAGATGTAGATTGAAACGATTTCCCTGTAAAAAAGATTTTGAGAGATGACAATTTAGACTTAGCAATTTTGAATGTAGATTTTGGCAATAATATCAAAAAAGACTCAGATTTTATCTCTTTGTATGATTCTGTAAATATAGGTGAATTTGTATTCGCAATATGAACTCCTCTTTTGGAATTTCCCAATACTGTATCATTTGGAATTATTAGTGCAAAATGAAGAAAATTAGAAAAAAACAATCAGCATCAAATATCTTATTATCAAACAGATTTGGCGATTAATTATGGAAATAGTTGATGACCAGCAGTCAATTTAGATTGAAAAGTAATTGGTCTAATTAGTGCTATCTCTCGTGAATGAAATAATATATGATTTATATTACCATTAAATGATAAAATTATAAAAAAACTCATCGATGATATCAAAGACAAAAACTCCATTTCTCAAAATCATTTATGAATATCTTACAATGAAAATTCAAAATGAGCTATTGTAGATTCAGTATTTATCAATTCTCCTGCTCATTGAATTTTGTTTCCTGGAGATATAATATTAGCAATAGATCAAAATGATGTCTCAATAAATAATTCTTTATTATATCATTTATATTCCTATAAAGCTTGAGATAATCTGATATTCAAAATATCTAGAAACAATCAAATTCTGACTTTCTCAATTACTTTATAGTTTTTTTGTAGCTGTACAACATTTATTCAAAATGTAAATTTCTTTTTTTTGCTTTCTTATATAAAATTTGAAATATCTGGTTTTTTGAGTATTCTTGAGTTGTACATTTTATCTTTTATAAAAATAGATGAATTCATACATTCCGGCACAATTGATAGATGAAATTGAAGAATTGAAAGAGTTAAACAAGTTTGATGAGGCAATACAAAAAATAAATCAGATTCTTGTGAAAGATCCAAATAATGAAGACGCACTTTTGCAAGTAACAGATATACAATACAGACAATGAGAGATTTCTAAAGCTACAAAAGCTATAGATTTTTTGAATGCAAAGAAAAACAATGAAGATCCCTTGGGATTGTATATCAAAGGAATTTTGGAAATGGAGAAAAACAACCGAATCAATGCAAAACAATATCTTAGAAAAGCATTGGAACTCACAAATGCTGAAAATCATGAAATTATTAGATGTTATGGTTTATGTGAATATTGGTATGGGAATAGAGAAAAGTGAATTAATTTGTTAAAAGATTCTTTTTATATAAACAATAAAGATGCTGAAGTTGTTTTTAATTTGATAGAGATTTATATATTAGAACAAAACTATAAAAAAGCAAAAAGTATGATTTCTTATTTTTACAAGAATTATAGAAAACTAGAAACAGTAGATAAAGGTATTGAATATTATGAAAATAAGATTTCCTTATTTGACAAGTTTGTAAGAATACAACATATGTTTAGCTCATTAGATATCTAAAAAACCATGAAAAACTTTGGAAAAATAATTAGACAAGATGTGTATCATCTAATAAAGTATCATTGGAAAAAACTACTCTGAGTATGAATTTTGGTAGGATTCCTGTTGTTTTTACTAAATATTTTTATTGGATTATCTACCTATACTCATACTTTTAGTGGAGAATTGAGATCTAGATTGTGAATGTATTTTTATATCAAAGAATCTCCTGAAAATACAGAAAACACATACAAAGATATAATAAACCTACAAAATGAATTACAAAAACAAGGATTGAAGACTATGTTTTCCTCAAAAGATGATGCTATGAGTTTTCTATCAAATAAATTACCAGATATTAGTCAGAATTTTGAAAAATTTGGAATAGAAAATCCTCTTCCAGCTACTTTGTATGTAATGTTTTCATCTAATAAAGAGTATGAAATCTTAAAAACAACAATGTTGGAATATAAAGATATTATACTAAATATCAAAGACCTTTCACAATGAAATAATATTCAAGAACAAGAAAGCAGAATATTGAATATAATTAATATAAATAATTTTGTAGTAGTGTTTTCTATAATAATTATTGTATTTCTTTCATTAGTAATCTTTACCTTCTTGGCATATCAGACTAATTTTATGTTTCAGTATTTGAGAAAAGATATTGAGGTCAAGAATTTACTTTGATGATCTTTCTTTGATATTATCAAGGAATTTATGATAATTAATGCATCTACAATAATAATCTGATTCCTTTTGTGTTTTGGACTTTTATTGGTGAGTTGGTCTATATTGAGTGTTTCACTCTACGAAGCATTTAATATTTGATTGTTGGATATTTTTGCACAAGCAAATGCTGGATATCTATTGTTATTTTTCTTTCTGGAAATATTGTTGTTCGTTTTGTTTAGTATAATATTTTCATCCTTTATTGTAAGAAAGCTAAAAAAATAAAAATAAGTAAAAAACAAAAATAGAGAGATTCCATTTCCCTCTATTTTTTATTTTTAATAACAAATTATTAAGATTCTATTTGTACTCAAGCTCACATAGTAGAAGAAATTACAATCTTTTTGATAAGCTTACCTTTTACTCAAGCTGGTTTTTGGTCTTCAACTGCTTTGATAAAAGCTTCAATATTTTCTTGTAATTGCGTATTATCAAAAGATCCTTTACCAACTGGTGCATGAATATTTCATGTCTTATCTAGTTTGAATTCTATTTTACCTTTTTTGAGTTCTTCAATAGATTGCTCTATATTTGTAGTTACAGTACCAGCTTTTGGAGATGGCATCAAACCTTTTGGTCCTAATTGCTTAGCAACCACAGCCAAGTCTCTAATATGATCTGGTGTTGTAACCAAAACATCAAAATCAAATTTGGAAGCTTTGATGTCTGATAAAAGATTTTCCATTCATACAATATCAGCTCCAGCTTTTTTGGCATCAGCTGCATGTTCTTCAGATACAAAAACAGCGATTTTTGGGGTTTTACCTGTACCATGAGGTAAAATTGTGGTAGCTCTAATCATTTGATCATTGTACTTTGGGTTTGCAAAAGTTTTGATTGCGATTTCTATAGTAGGATCAAACTTTGTAAAAATCCCCTTTTTAACTAAATCTACTGCCTCTTCTACAGTATAAAATTTTGAAGAATCAATCGCTTTTTTTGATTCAATGTACTTTTTTCCGTGTTTTGCCATAATTTTATAATAAAGAATAAAAGTGGTCGTAGCGCTTTGCAAATTACAAAGCTGCCACTATAATAATACTATTGTATTGCTCATCTTTCTATTTCAACTCACATATTTTTTGCTGTTCATGCGATAACTTTTACCATTTCATCGATATTTTCTGTGTTCATATCTCATTTTTTCATTTCAGCAATTTCTTCCAAATCTTTTCTTGTAAGTTTTCCAATAAATGTCTTGTTTGGTTCTCCAGAACCAGATTTTTGATTAACTTTCCAAAGAATTAGATTGGATGTCACAGGCTTTCATATTTCCAAACTAAAAGTCCTATCTGCAAAAATAGTAAGTTTACATTTTACTTTTACATCTGCTCATCAAAAAGTCTTCATCAAATCCATTGTCTTGTCGTTGAACTCTTTGATAAATTGTCAAATATTTACTCCATTTGCTCCAAGCATGGGTCCTAATGGAGGTGCTGGTTGTGCTTTTCCAGCAGGGATTTCTAGATCCAAAACATTCATTACTTTTGCCATTTTATTGAATTTAATTTATAAATAATTGTTTGATATGTCATTTTGAATTATGATAAATTCAGTAATCTATTTGTAATAATCGCAACATTTTATCAATTTCCAATAATATAATTACTTTTTCGTTTTCATATTCTTTGAGATTAATGAAGGTAACTTTATCTCAGAATAATTGATTTTCTACGATTTCTTTTTCTGTAGATATACTATATGTAGTACCTCACAAAGCTTTTATAATTTGATCGAAGTCATATCTTTGCGGATCCAAAAACACATAATAAATATCTTTGGAGTCTTTGAGTGCATATTGATAACTAATTCATAGTTTTTCTACAGCATCTACTCTACCATATCGCAAACTCGTTCAAGACAATACGATTATTTTTTC
>CAZOFM010000048.1:0-6181 GCA_964579255.1 uncultured Candidatus Peribacteria bacterium | reverse complement strand
TCGTTCTCTATGAAAACAATCAAGAGAATTTGAATAATGAAATGGAACAATATAGTTATTGCTGATTTTTCTGTATTCTTTGTTGAAAACTTCGATAAAATGCTCATTTTTTGTAATTGGAGAAATCACCATAATGTCAATTCATCACAGTCATTTTTCATACAACCACTTACAAAATAATTGAGAGTAAAACTCTAAAGTCTCCACGACCAATTCTTTGGCAAGTGGGTTTGCCTCAATAGCTTGATAATCTTTGTATCGATATTGGATTACTCAATTATCTTTGTACATCTGTTTCAGAGAGCTGAGCCCCAAATTCAGAACCTCTATTTCATCATAAAAACCATCTCTTACAGAAATTGCTTTTGCATAAGTTTCGGTAATGTATAAAAGTATAAAATCCTCCTTCTTGAGATTATTTCTAAGAAAAAACATTGTGTATAATGATTGAGGAATCAGATTTATATTTTTCTTACTTAATGTTTTGCCATAGACGGAATCAAATATATTTAGGGATGGCTTACTCAAAAAAATCATATATAATCTAAAAAAAATCTGACCTTTTTCTCATATCAAAAACTTCTTTTCTTGTCCATCTACAAAAATTGTGTCTATATGATTCATCACGATTTCTCATCCAAATTCATGAGCTCATCTGACCTCAATGGTTTTTTTCTTGATCAAATCATTGATAGTATGAATAGTAATTTCCTCTTCAAAAAACTGATCAATTTCACATCTAAAAAAAGAAAATCTGCGCTCGTCTAATAGGAAAAAATGTTCGTATCTAGGATAATCAAATGATTGTTTTACTGTATTTAGTAAATCTTCATGGACAGTATAATTGAGAATATCGCAAGATCCACGAATTTTGAAAACATTTGACCTTGGAAAGCTCTCAGAAAGATACTCATATCGCAAATAAAACATTTTTTGGGCTTAGAATATAATCAAATTTTACTTTTTTTTGGCTTTGCTTTTTGTGGTTTTTGTTGTCTTTTTTTTGGTTTTTTGAGGAGTAGATCTTTGATTTATAATTTCTAGACAATCCTCTAATGTGAGATCTGTTGCGTCTTTTTTTCATTTAGGAATTTTGAAATTACTTTTTTTATACTTGATATATGGTCAATATTGTCACTTCAAAACCTCAATTGTCTCTCAATCATGAGTAAAAGAATTTATATTTCTATTTTTGATTTGTTCTAACTTTGCAATTACCAGTTCTTCTGCTTGTGCCTCTGTAATAGAAAAAACGTCTACACCCAAACTAGCAGGAATTGAAACAAATATAGATCATCGCTTGATATAAGGTCAGAATCTTCATATTGCTGCAGCCATATCTTGTCAATCATAAGAACCGACCAATCTTGGCAATTGAAACATTTGTAATGCATCTTCCAAATTGACTGTTTCCAGATTTTTTCATGCAGGAAGAGAGGCGAATTTTGGTTTGTCTGGATCATCTTGGTGTCCGATTTGTACCATAGGACCGAATCTTCATATTCTAGCAATCACTTTTCTTCCACTGACTGGGTCTATTCATAACTCCCTTTCTCCGCTTTGTCTTTCCGCTGATCCGAGGGTTTCTACTACTGTAGGATGAAAATCTCCATAAAAATCAGCCAACATTTTTTGTCGTTTCAATTTATTTTCTGCGATCAAATCAAAACTTTCTTCTATATTTGCAGTAAAGCTATAGTCCATAATATTATCAAAATGCTCTATCAAAAAATCAGTAACTACCATTCAAATGTCTGTTGGGAATAACTTTTGTTTTTCTGCTCAAGTAATTTGTGTCTTGTTTTCTATGACGATTTCTCAATCTTTTAGAGTGATTTCCAAAAAGGTTCTTTCTACTCAAGGTCTATCCTCTTTGATGACATATCATCTTTTTTGAACAGTAGAAATTGTCGGAGCATAAGTAGATGGGCGTCAAATTCAAAGCTCTTCCATCTTTTTTACTAAACTTGCTTCTGTGTATCTTGGAGGATGTTTTTTAAACTTTTCTCAAGCCAAAATATATTCTGACTTTAAATTTTCTCAAATTTTTAATATTGGAAGCATTCATTCTGATTTCTGTTCATCCTCATCATCGCGTCATTCTGTATACACTTTGATAAATCCATCAAATTTAATCACCTCTCCGCTTGCAATAAACTTGAATTTGCTGGTAGAAATATCTATTGTAGCTTTTGTTTTTTCTAAAACAGCTGGTGTCATTTGCGAAGCAATTGTCCTTTTCCAAATCAGATCATAAAGTCTTTTTTCTTGTGCATCAGCTCATGCAAAAGCGTTTTCCATATGAGTTGGTCTAATACACTCATGAGCTTCTTGAGATCATTTGGATTTAGATTTGTAATGAGTTGGTTTGGAGTATTTTTCTCAATATGACTTGATAATTTGATCTTGACAAGCTTTGACAGCGAATTCTGATAAATTCACAGAATCAGTCCTCATATATGTAATCAATCCTGCTTCATAAAGCTTTTGAGCTACTTGCATAGTCCTTGCAACAGAAAATCATAATTTACGACTTGCTTCTTGTTGGAGAGTGGATGTGGTAAAAGGAGCTGATGGAGACCTTCTACCTGGTTTTACCTCTATATCAGATATTTGATAAGAAGCATTTTTTAATTCTTCTAAAAGCTTTTCAACTTCTTTTTGATTTTTAAAAGACTTGGTTATTTCCGCCTTGAATGACTGATTCTCATCTCAAATAAAAAATCATTGAACTTTGAAGTTAGAATCAGATTGAAAATTTTGAATATCTCTTTCTCTTTCTACAATAAGTCTAACCGCTACAGATTGAACTCTTCAGGCACTCAATCCTGCTTTGATTTTTCTTCGTAAAACAGGAGATAACTCAAATCATACTAATCTATCCAAAACTCTTCTTGCTTGCTGAGCATCTACCAAATTCATATCTATTGTTCTTGGGTTTTTGACTGCATTTTGAATTGCAGATTTTGTAATTTCATGGAAAACTATTCTTGCGGTTTTTGATATATCAAGTCCAAGCTGATTGGCAACATGTCGTCAAATTGCTTCTCATTCACGGTCTTCATCTGTTGCAATTCGAACTTTTTTGGCCTTTTTCGCCAAAGATTTCAACTCGGAAATCACTTTTTTCTTGTCTGGAGAGACTTCATATTCTGGTTGAAAATTATTTTCTACATCAATTCATAGTGACTTTTGAGGAAGATCTACTACATGTCCAAATGATGCCTTTACTTCAAAATCCGGTCAAAGAAACTTTTTGATGGTTTCGGATTTTGCTGGAGACTCCACAATAACCAAATTCTCAGCCATTTTTTATTTACAAAAAGAAGATAAAACCATCCTGACAACAATTAAGTCAGAATTTTCTTTTCTGTCTATCCTTTCTTTTATTGTATTAGATTGATTTTTCAAGTTTAAAATATTAGAATGGATTGTCAAAGAAGACCTTTATTGGATAAAACCCTGAATTCAAATATAATTATCAGAAAAAAAGATCTCTCAAAACAACGTTTTGTCTTGCATAGAAGAAAATAAATCTTGTTGTTGATCAGACAATCAAAGAAGTGAAATATCCGTAAATTGCTTATATAAATTTAGTAATTTTCACATATCCACCTGCAAAATAGCTAAGCTATTTTTGGAGTGTTTTTTGAGTTTTTGAGATTTTCAATCTGTCTGTGGATTTCACAAACTAAGCTTTGTTTGTCAGTCTTTTTGTTCTAAATATAATCAGATTTTTTGAATGTTTTGTATTAGAAAGTCATATCAAATTTTTCATGGTTGTTGGACAGAAGTAATTTCAATTCATTCAAACAAAGGATAAGATTTTAATCGCTCCAATACAAATGGGAAAAATGGCTCAAGATCATTATACAATGAAGAATTGTCTGAAACCACGGTCAATCATAAATTAAACATATTTGCTCAATTTCCAATGATTATTGCGATATTGTTGGATAAAAGTTTTTGAAAAAAGTCTGAATTTTCTCAGTTTGAATCCAATGATTGTGAGATTTTTCCTAGTTCTAAATATGCGATTGTAGAATCTATAAACAAATTGGAAAACTTGGATTCAAAAGAATAATCATAATCCAAATGAGAATCAGTAATCGCATATAGTGAAAAACCAAAATTTGATTGAGAATCAGAATTTATATTTGTGATAATATATTTTATAGAAGAAAGTGGCCCACTATAGCCCTCTGGCAATAAAGAATCTCTATCAGCGGAAATGATAGTTAAAGAGCTTTTTTTGATTGACGGAAGCAAGGGCTTGATATCTTTTTGTCAGAAAAGCGAATTATCTGAGGATGGTTTTGTATAATTTTGAATAAGCTGCTGTGCTGCGAACAAATACTGTCATTTATCCAAGCGAAGGTAGGTGAAAATAATTTCATCTTCTGGATTGATTGTTTCCAGAAAAAGCTCTGGGACAAAACCAGGTTTTGTCTGCAAAAACATCAACTGCCCATTTTCATCAAAAGGCCTATCTTGCACAATCACCATTAATTGAATTTTTTGGAATTGTTCTTGAACGGCATAAGGAATTTCTACAACAGAAGATAAATTGTTTTTAAGATTTTTTTCTGCCCAATTTATCATAATCTGATCTACATTTGTGGGAACATAATTAAATATTTCTGGGATTGAGTTTTTTTGTTTGGAATAAACAATAGCAGACAAAACTGACAAGAAAATAGCCAGAAAGAGTCATATAAAAAAAGATTTAGATTTGAACATTTTGGACATAAGAATAAAGAAAAGATAAAGATATTAAAAAAACTTTTAATAAGAAGTGTTGATTTTTCTAATGAAAAGAATAGTCATACATAGAAACAAAAAACATAAAAGATGAAAACAAAACTACTTTATTCTAATGAAGACGAACAGGTCTTAACGAAGAACGACTCCATTGAGTATTTGGTCAAAACAGCTGAAGAGATCAACGCTAATGCAAAAAAAGCGAGGAAAATCAAAGCTAGGGATTAACTATTCCTAGTTTTTTTTGATATGCAGCTATAATTTCATTCGCAACTTGTTCTGGAGTTTTGTGAGAAGAATCTATAACTAAGTCAAAATTTTTACTATCCTGATAATTGATTTGATAAAGAGCCTGGTATCTATCTATATCTTCTTGATTTCTTTTTTTTGTGTCTTCGTATGCATCTTCTAGAGATTTATAACTGTCAGTAGATCTACCTTCTCAATAAATTCTTTGAGCAGCAATATTATCGTCTACAGAGATAAAGATCTTAAAAGAATTTGGCTGACAAAAAAATCCAAGCCTGCTTTCCAAAATAATCTTAGAATCAAGAGCAAGTGTTTTTTGATAATCCTCATATTTTAGATCAAATTCTTTTTGGTTTTCTGGCTTTTCTCCGAGCTTGTTGAATTCGATAATGTTTAATCACATTTCTTCTGCAATTTTGCGCTTCATAGAGCCAATAGAAATATATTCATAATTTAGCTTTTGAGCGAGAAGCTTGGCAACAGTTGATTTTCAGCTTCCAGCTTTTCCAGTAATTGTGATAATCATGATTATAAATAAAAATTAAATCTGACTATAATTTGGATAAATCTTTCCATAATTGTTCTGCCTCTTTGCTTAATTTCTTTGGGATTTCCAATTGAGGAATTAGAAATAAATCTCATTTTATGTTTAGTAGTCATCATCTTGCGAATCACTTTCATGTGATTTTTACCATATCTCAAACTTGCGTAGCTTTGGGAATTTTGATTTTGAGCTTTCCTTGAGGATGTGGGATCTGTTTTTCTCATCACAAAACTAAATCAAAAATACTTACAGGAACTTTTGTATATAAGTTATCTCACTTTCTAGAATACAAACTAGAGGTCTGAATGTCAATTCTAATATACAAATCTCCATCATAACCGTTTAATCAGTGATGTCCTTTGCTAGCAAATTTGATGTAAGTTCAGTCATTTATTCATTCTGGAATTTTGACTTCTATCGTTTCTTTTGTGTTTTCAAAAGGCGACTGAATTCTTTTTGCGTCTTTTGTGTACTGAATACCGAGTCATCAACATTCATGACATGCTGCTTGAGTTGCTCTGTTTGTGCCGATTTGGAGACTCTCCCGCTTCAATTACAAACAGAGCATTGTTGTTCTGCAATATCAGCCATTTTCTTTAATCTCCTTGTCTATCTTTACATATATAT
>CAZOFM010000047.1:0-6742 GCA_964579255.1 uncultured Candidatus Peribacteria bacterium | reverse complement strand
TTTTTCTGTCTTTTCTGTAGCTCATTTCAAAAATGAAGAGTCTCATTCATAAGGAGTAATGTTTTCTGCAACAAATCATCTAACATCAATTGAATACTTGTTTTCTATCATACAAACTATATTAGAAAAATAAAATCACAGTTGTTATACATATAAATCCATCTGCGATTATCAAGCCAAAATATACTTGATAAGCAAACAAAAATCATTATTCAAATATTAAAATTTATCAGATTCTATTTTTTTATGAAAAAACAAGAACTTAGTAAAATAGAAAAAGCCGAAAAGACATTAAACAATGCAATTCTCAAAATAATATTCTGATTTTCTTTTCTGTTAGATTACAAAGAGGACGTTAGCAATTTTTTGAATAGACATTTTTCCCAAATTTGCGAACATCTACAAACACAATACCAAAAAGCCAGAAATTATTGTAAAGAATTCAAAAAACGACACAAAGAATATATAGAAAAAACTAAATAATTTCTCTTCTCATTCATTTATCAAAACCAATCAAACATTCATAAATAATTCTATCACTAGCTTTTGCTAACTCAATCAAAGAATTTTCTTTTTTTGGATCATTAGAAATCAATTCTATTTCATCCCAAATTTTTAATTTATCATTCGCCAAAAAACTAGATAAATTCATACAGATCGTCCCTACTTGAGGCAAAACTTTCTTGTTTGCTCTAAAACTAATTTTTTGAGATGCAGATCTTGGCAGTCATTCAGCATAACCAAAAGGAACTGTTCCGATTATTTCTCTATGTTCTGGAATATATTTATGCCCATAACCTACTCCATCACCAGGCCAAACTTCATGCAAAGAAACAATTCTGGATTTTATTGATAAAGCAGGAATTAATTTTTGGCTAGATTTGTATGCTGGATGCTCCTCCTCAAATGGACTATAACCATACAAAGCCAAACCTGGTCTCCAAGCATTAAAAAAATCCTCTTTCATTTGGAATATTGCAGCACTATTTCCAATATGCCTCCAAATTGGAGCAAAACCATGTTCCAAAATCTGATAATACATTTTTTTAAATATATCAACTTGCTGATCTATTGATCATTTTTTTCAAACAACTTCTTGATCTATATCACTCAATTTTTCATGATAATCAGCTCAATATAAATGCGACATCACTCATTCTATTTCTATATTTTTATATTTCAAACACTCTTGTAAAAAAGCATCTAATTGTGTAGGTCAAACTCATTCTCTATTCATAGCTGTATTCAAAAAAACATGAATACGAACCTTCTTCTTGAGTCTTCAAAGAGCTGCAAGAGTTGGAATATTATAAACCGCAAAAGCTGTTCTTTTCAAGTCAAATTTTTTATAATTATCTGGAAGCGTTTCTCATATTACCAAAATTTGTTTATTTGAATATTTTTTAACTATTTGATATTCAGGATAACTATCTACAACTATATATGGTACATCTGTTTTGGACAAAATTTTCGTCATTTGTAATATTCAATGTCCATAAGCATTAGATTTTAATATAGGAAATATTACAGAATTTTTTTGCAAAGATTGCAACAAATCCAAATTTTGTAAAATATTTTTTTTGCTAATAAATGCTGTGTTCATAGACGACAAGCGGACAGAAAACAATCTTCTCAAAAAAGAAAACATAAGAAATAAATTAAAGAATAAATCTTATATTCCAATATATACAAAAAAAAACTTTATAGTCAAACCCAAAGCAAAAGTAAAAAAATATTGATTTTGACTTGCGGAATTTTATAATATAGTTTCTATAGCTTTATATTTATTCAAACTATATGGAATTCGCAGAAAAAACACTTACAATTGAATCAATCATGGCTCTACATTATGCCACATATTTCGCTAATAAGAAAAAAAATAAGTATATCAATTGAGACACTTTATTTATATGAATTCTCAAATATATTCAAGAATCTGAACATTTTGATCTATTTTTATCAATATCCAAGTTAAGTTCGAAAAAAATCGAAACAATACTTAGCCTAGAATCCGCAAAAACCACAGTTTCTATCAAAACCCAATCTGTTTATGATCTTCCCTTCACAAAAACAATTCATACACAAATAAAGGAATATGTAAAGACCCATAATAGAAAAACATCAATTATTGACTTATTATATATCTCACTACTCAACTTGTCCAGTAGATTTAAAAACAAGTTGGATCAGCAAGAGGTAGATCATGAAACGCTAGCTAACATCTATAGAAAAACCAGCAAAAACCCTATAATAAACGAACAATGACTGTTTGCTTTTTTGGAGATTTTGAGTAAAATACTAAAGAAATTAAATTTATCTCCCAAACATATACAAAACATGGATATCAAAATATTTAGTAATGCAAAAAATTTGGATTTATTATTGAACGAAGTAGATAAATGAATAATGGACAAAAATGAAACAAGCATTAGCGACAATATCAGCAAAATAGAAAAAAAAGAAGAGAAAAAAATGACAATAGAATATTTTGGTACAGACATTACCAAAGAGGTCAGAGATAATTTAATAGATCCAATAATCTGAAGAACCAGCGAAATCAATCAGATTATTTATACTTTATTGAGAAAAAACAAAAATAACCCTCTTTTGATTTGAGAGGCTGGGGTTGGAAAAACCGCTGTAATAGAGTGATTAGCTCAAAAAATAGTTGCTTGAGAAGTTCCAGAAAAACTAAAAAATAAAAGAATTTTCATGCTAGATATGTGAACTGTGGTAGCCGGTACAAAATATAGATGAGAGTTTGAATCCAGAATGAAAGCAATTTTGGAAGAGGCAATGGATCCTACAAATCACATAGTTTTGTTTATAGACGAAATTCACACTATAATTTGAGCTGGTTGACAAGAAAACAACGACGCTGCTCAAATGATTAAACCACTACTATCTAGAGGAAAGATCAAACTTATCGGAGCTACTACATTTGATGAATATCAAAAACATATAGAAAAAGATGCTGCTCTCAAAAGAAGATTCCAGGAAATAGTAATAAATGAGCCAAACGACGAAGATACCAAACAGATTCTACTATGATTACAAGAGACTTACGAAGATTTTCATGGAGTACATATTGCAGAAGAATCTTTGGATTATGCTATAAATTTAAGTAAAAGATATATACTAAACAAATATTTGCCAGATAAGGCGCTAGATTTGATAGATGAAGCATGTGCTAAAAAATCTACAATGACTGGTAAACTAGAAAAGGATGAAGACTATCAAAAACAAGAAAAAACAATCCTAGAGATCCAACAAAAAATAGAACAAGCAATTGAAAAACAAGATTATTTTTGAGCAGCTTCTCTCAAAGAGCAAGAAGAAGAAATAAAAAAACAAATGCTTGTAATGAGATCTCAAAAAAACATACCAATACATCTCAGACCAAGCATAGAAAAAAATGATATTTGAGTTGTTTTGGCTGAAAAACTAGGAATCCCAGCAAACATAGTAAATGAATCAGAAATAGATAAACTAAAAAGACTTGATTCTATTTTAAAATCTCAAATTATTTGACAAGATGAAGCAGTAGAATCAATCGTAAAAACACTCACCAGAAGTAGATTATCCGTTGTTCAAAAAACCAAACCAATGTGATCATTTCTATTTTTGGGACCAAGTGGAGTAGGAAAAACTTACTTAGCAAAACTCATAGCAAAAGAGTATTTTGGAGACGAACAAGCATTAATCAGATTTGATATGTCTGAATTTATGGAAAAATATTCTGTATCCAAATTAATTGGATCTCCTGCTGGATATGTATGATATGATGAATGATGAAACCTTACAGAAAGTGTAAGAAGAAAACCATATTCTGTAATACTTTTTGATGAAATTGAAAAAGCATCGCCAGATGTATTAAACATTTTGTTGCAAATACTAGATGAATGACTTCTAAAAGATAGTAAATGAAGAATTGTAGACTTCAAAAGCACAATAATCATTATGACATCAAACATTGGTTCTGAAGAATTTGGAAAAAAACAAGTAAAAATCTGATTTTCTACCGCAGAGTCTGATTTTGAAATGGATGAAAATCACTTCAATGATATCAAAGAAAGAGTTTTGGAAGAGTTGAAAAATCACCTATCTCCAGAATTAATTAATAGAATCGACTATAGAATAGTGTTTAGACATCTAAATAAAAACATTCTATCAGATATATTCAAACTCAAGTTGGATGAGTTCCTTACAGCTCGACAAAAACAACCAGACATCAAGTTACCAAAATATAGTGATAAAAAAATATCTGAAATAATAGATAAAATTTACGATCCACAATATTGAGCAAGACCTGTTGACAGATATATACACGATACAATAGAGCCAGAAATTATCAACGATATCTTGCAAAGCAAATAAGCACACTTGACAAGAAACGACAAAACCAAAAAACATGTCTACAATGATTGCATAACATACAATCAAAAGTGGGCATTTTTTTAATCTAAAATGCTTGTATTTGGGCTATTTTTTACTATAAAAAATTATCACTTTTATAGCTTCTTGAATAATAATACTATATGTGACACAACAAGCAAAATCAAAATAAAAAAGCTATAAAAATAGCCCTATGAATCTTCCTATGTTCATTTGTAATTTTTTTGTGGAAAACGAATTTTTTCTATATTAATGCACAAAGTAATAACGCACCCATAAATCTTAGTCAAGAAATACAAAATCGATGAATCACTCCAATCATAGAAAACTCAAATCAAGAAGAGGCAAAAAAACTAGAAAGTTCCAACCCAATTTTTGATTTTTTCAAAAACATACAGCAAAGAATAGAACAACAAATACAAAAACCAGTAGATTTGGAAGTCAAAGATAATCTACCTAGTACCATAGATATACAAGAGATAATTAATAAATTTAAAACAAATGAAGACAAGGAAATCGAACAAAATGAACCCACTGATACACAAGACGACAGTGAAATCCCAAAAATCATAGACAAAATTGAAAACAATATCAATCAAACTGAAACGACAACTTGATCAGAGCTGCAAGATAAAAAAACTCCTTCAAATATTGAAGATGCTTCTAACAAACTTTCAAACTACATCTCTCAAAAATATTTTGAAAACGAATTGGAAAATAGTTGTGGAAATCAAAATAATGTAATAATTCTTGAAGAGTGATGACATAATTTACTACCAGAATATCTTTCTGGAGATACCTTTTATATATTGTATTGAGAAAATTATAGCTTTGACTATATGCTCAAAATCACCGAAGATTGCACCAAAATACTTTGAAAATCTGGTTTTACAAAACTCTATACCAGCAATCATGAATGAGCTACAATCAAAATAATATCTGCCAAAAACACTATTATAGAAAACATTATTTTGGAGGGAGAGGGTGATGGTTTTGGATGAATTCACGAAAAAAATAATTATTGAATATACCTAGCAAGTACTTGAAACTTTATAAGCAACACTCAAAGTTATAACCAAAAAAGATTCGCCATATATATGGAACAACCCGATAATTTTACAAATCTAAACTCATTTTTCAAACACATAATACAAAAAGAATCTGATTATAATATTGAAGAAATCACTGATGGACATGTTGACGACCTTTCGCAAACGTCTGATATTTCTACGAAAACAACAAATACAATTTGAGAAATCAAAAATCTTTGAAAAGAAGCAAATGTTGTGACTACGGAAACAATCCCAAAACTCAAACAAATACAAGAATTTTCTGCCACCAACAAGCCCACAAAAATCAAAAAAGACACAAAAGAATTAGAATCAGAATTAATTTGGAATTTATTTGAAAAAGTGGAAGATAAATTTGTATGAAAAAATCCTATAGATTTATCAGAAAGCGACTGAAAAATTCCTATAACGCTCAACCTAAAATCTATCGACGAAACAATAAAGGTGGAGATACCAAAGGGAACAGTTTTTAAAACCATAAACAACAAAAACTATACTGGAGTCGTTATATCTCCACAAAAAGCCAAAAATATAGGTATTTGAGGTTCTTGATCTAAAATAAAGAGCAATTCTACTTTCAAAGTCTGATCATTAGAACAAAAAATATTATTAAAGGATTCTAAAAACGATACAGATGTTTATGCCAAAATAGAAATGGAGGTAAGCGGCTATAAATCAGGAGATATGGTACCTATATATACTTCTCAACATTGAGATGACCGGGAATTTTTATGATGGTTTGATATTTCTGAACAAGATTGAAAACATATAGTAAACTTTGAAACCAACCACTTTTCTTATATAACTGCAGGAAATTATTATTGAAATTATTTTAAATGAAACATAACTGTCGAGGAAGATCTTGGTTGAGTATATGCAAAATGCAATGCCATTGTAAATGATTTAGGCAACGTTACTTTCTTATCTTTGGATGGAAGGTTCTGTTCAGCGGCTATAGCATTAAACCAAAATTTTAATATATATTTTACTGCAAGTCCTTTATGACTAGGCAAACCACTCACAACAACAAAAGATTATTATTACTATGACGGTACAGCACCTACCACAAGCATATCACCAAACTGAGCCACTTGTACATCAAGTAATCCACCCTTTCAGTTGTTTTGTTCAGATCTCTGAGTTGGCTGTCAAAAATCAGAATACAAAATCGTATCCATATGAACAACCTGTAATAGTACGGCACTTTCTACATATAATTGAGCAACATCGATACCATGAAGTAATTGAGCTTATACACAAAGAAAAGTTTGTTATAG
>CAZOFM010000046.1:0-7031 GCA_964579255.1 uncultured Candidatus Peribacteria bacterium | reverse complement strand
CTACTAATAACTCGCTGACCCATTCGTCAATAGGTACGCGGTCACTCTTGCAAGCTCCCACTCCCTTGTAAGCAATGAGTTTCAGAATCTATTTCACTCCCCTTCCTGGGGTTCTTTTCACCTTTCCCTCACGGTACTATTCACTATCGGTGTAGAAAAGTATTTAGTCTTACCCAGTGGTCTGGGTGAATTCATGCCAGATTTCACGTGTCTGACACTACTCAGGAAATGTTTGGGCCATGCCTCCCTTTCAAATACAGGGCTTTCACCTTCTATGGCATACCTTTTCAGATATTTCTCTTAAAAAGACATTGTATCCCTGAACCGATGCTAGTCAGTTCTAAACACCCCTACAACGCTCATCATAGCAACGGCTAGCACCTTACACTATGTGAGTTTGGACTCTTCCCGGTTCGCTCGTCACTACTAAGGGAATCTCTTACGATTTCTTTTCCTCTGGCTACTGAGATATTTCACTTCACCAGGTCTTGGCCTACACGGCGACTCGCTATACGAGTCAGGTTACCCCATTCGGAAATTTCCGGCTCCAAGCGGCTGTTGGCACCTCACCGGAACTTTTCGCAACCAACTACGTCCTTCATCCTCTTTTCTACCCAAGGCATCCTCTCATTGCTTTTAAACAGATTTATTGTTTTTTTGAAAAATGTATTGTATGATATTGTTAAGTATCCGCTTCGTCAACACACAAAATTATGTCTTCCAAAAGTGTTGCGAGGAATGTTATAATAATTTAGTTATTGATTGCAAGTCTTTTTTGACTTTTTTTGGACTTTTTTTATTTATTAACAAATTTGACATAAAATCGAGGATTTTTTCATGAGTCACATATTTAACAATAAAAATATAAAATGTAAAACCCATAAATAACAACAATTGATAAAAAGTTGCAAAATCAGATTTTTTTGATTATAATATATAATATGAGAGAAAAATAGATTTTACCTATCCAAAAACAAAATGCCTAAAAGAAAAATTACTAATAATGCCCGATACACAGTCTTTTTTATAGTGGTTGGGATTTTTATATACAATTTTCTAAACTGACTAGTCCTGAATTTCCCTGGATTATCGCAAGAATCTCTCGCATCTAGATTTTCTGAAATACACTTTTCGGCAGCGGGAAATGATTTTGGCTGAGGAATGTTTTGGTTGAATGCAGAATCTTTGGCAGAGCCACAGGTAATTACAGCCGGTTGAGAAACAAAAGTTTGTACGAAACAACTAAGATGAATCTACTATAATGCAGCGAGATGAGCTAGATTATGGCCATTGGACAATAAGACATTGGATATGTTGAACGACGGAAATGGATACTCAAGCTTGAATGTGACTGGAGGATTGTTTACATCATGCGGATCAGATTCTTATTGAATTTTTGGGCATATCAAATATAGCCACTGATGAGTTGATTCTCATATAATAGCAGGAGTGAAATTAAATTATGCTAGCAATGGTTTTTCAGCAAGCTTTGCGAATAGCTTTGAATATTTCAACAACATTACTCCTCTCGGTTATGTTTGGGATAGCGTATGAGGAATTTGATTTGTATGAGGAATTTTGGATTGAAGTGAAAATTTGATAAATAATCTAAACAACTGATCCAACATCAACGATTCATTTGCTTTTTCTGGAGATACTATAATATCTAATAATCCATGATGGATATTAAATAGTTCTGGAAGCTCTCAAGCACAAGACACAATGCGAAATATATTGATACAAGGGAATACCTTTATATCTACAGCTATAAGCTCTGAAGAAAAGAAAACTTTACTTGGAAATATTGAGAAAAAAACTGTGTTGATGGTATCAGATCTAAATGCCTCTGATGTAATCAACAAAGCCAAAAAAAATGCGGCAACTTTATGTAGAGGAAAAAACTATTTTGTAGAAAGCGCAGGTGTTGCAAAACTACCAAATAGCTACAAAGATAAAATAATATGCTATAAGGATACGAAAAACCTAGAAATAGATTTAAGTCAGGAACTACATAAAGATAAAACAATAATTATGCAAAACTGAAATATCACACTAAAAAATAGCATGAACTCTGATAGTTCTCCCCTAGATATTTTTATTGATGGATGAATTCTTGCTATTAACAACATAGGATCAGAAAAAATCTGATTTGATTGAAATGGCTACCCATCAACTAGTGATATAAAAAACCACTGAACACTAATAAAGGGTAATCTGGTAATAAACTGATTACTTGTTGGATGAGAACCAAACAATATAGAAACAATTAAACATAAGGTACATCTTTTGGGGAAAATTGTGTTTTTGAATACTCCAACAAATCCAAGCTCTGGAAGAATAACTCAAGTAACAAATACATTAAACTCTGACGCCTATAGCAATCGAATATGACTAGAGAATGTGTTTTCTTGGTACTGTAATTTACAAGGAACTGGCAGTGATAATACAATATGTGGGTGAGGAAATTCAACAATCACTATAGTCCCATTTGTAGTATTAAACGAAAATTATCCATCTAATATTATAAGGTAGGATTTGGCAGGTTTATAAGTTTTTCTAATTTATTACCAAATGCGTCTTTGGCAGAAACTGTAATATCAAAAATCTCATCTAGGATAAATACTGCAATTTTTCAAGAAAAATCTGTGATCAATTTATCTCATGATAATATTTTTCAAGATTCTATAAAAGATAAATCATCTTCAACAACCAAAACAACTTGATATTTTCCATTATCTTGTTTTTGAACTTTTATGTCGTTTTCTAGTATGTAAGGAGCTTCTGTATCTTTTGTGACAATATCTACAGTGAAATTCGTTTTATTGGAATATCATTTTGTATCTACAACCAACAATTCCATATTATGCTGTCAGGCTGGTAGCTCTGATACGACTCATTTTAACTCATTTACAGACTTATTCTTTCAGTCGTATGAAAAGCTGGCTATTTGTTTTTCGTTTGCAAAAAGCAAAACTGATTTCACTCATCTTTCTGCTTTGACAGAATATCGGAGAGAAAACTTATTTGAAATCGTTTTGTTTTGCTCTGGTAAACTGATAGAAACTGATATCGACAAATCCTCTTTGACCCCTCTTTCTTCGCAGAATTCTGATGGTGCTGTAACAAAAATATTCGGATAATTGTAAATCACTTCTCCACTTTCGAAGCCTCACTGAGGAGCAACTCAAGTAAAACTAGATCAAACCTTTCGCCATTCTGTAATTTCCGCAAGATCTATTTTGCTAGGAATCATTGTAAATGGTTGAATCGCATATCATTTTTTGGTATTATCCAATGGAGTAGAAGGACTCAACATTCCATTACATAATGTATCATATTCAAACGAACTAAGTCAAAAATCAGATTCTAATGGTTTGCCGTGTATATATCTCAAAGAACTAACTACAAACTCGCTAGGAGTATTTTCATTTGCTTGTCTTCATGTAATTTTGGATATATCCACGCTTGTAACATCTACTGAAGTCACAGGATCATTAGTTATAAAATTATTTCTGACTAAAGAAGCAAAGAAGCTTCTCATTGGGTTTGCATGTATTGTTCACCCAAAAGCACTTCTATTCATTTGAGCTCAGTCTGCGTTTCAAGCCCAAAAAACCGCAACTTTTGTGCCATTATATGCAGCCATCCAACCATCTCTAGGACGATTTCATCTATCAGTTTTGACATTGGATGTTCCAGTTTTTACTCATAGAGTAAGTCATTGTACATTGAATCTTGTGACTCGAGCAGCTAGCCTATTTGCCGGCTCTGAAAGAATATTCCAAAGCAAAGATCTAACTCAGCCTGGAATTATATTTTTTTGTTTTTCATCTTCTTTTTTATAAATCAAAGAACCATCTCTAGATCTGATTTCTAATATTGGATTGATTTTTGATGGGGCGTTTACTGAAAGGTGCATATAAGCATTTGCCATATCTAGCATTGTGATTTCTGCAGCTCATAGTGCAAGAGTATATCAATATTCCACATCCTCTTTGACACCTGCCAAGCCAAGATCTCTAAGATACGGCTTGACTGCAGCTTCTCATCATGCGGCTAAAAACATCTTTGTTGCAGGAATGTTTCTACTAAACCCTAATGCTTGCTTGAGAGGCAATAAGCCAAAAAATTTTCAATCCGCATTGTTTGGCTCATCTTGTCAAATTTTGAAAGGAATGTCAAACATAGGAGTGTCTATGGTCAAAGGAAGGTTTTGAAATCATAAAGAATAAACAAAGGGCTTGAGAGCTGATCATGCTTGCCTTGGCCTTCTAACCATATCATTTTGTCATTGAATTTTGTCGTCGAAATAATTTATTGATCACACATAAGCAATCACATCTCAGTTTGTAGAATCAATATAAACCATAGAAGAATTATTTGCTCAATTTTCTTGAAGAACTGCTAAGTTTGATTGCAAGGATTGTTCTGCAATTATTTGTTGCTCTAAATCTAAGGTGGTTGTGATTACAAATCATCATTTGAACAAAGTATCTTTGTCATAATTCTTTTCTAGTTCTTCTATCACTCGATGCACAAAATGAGGAGCAAGAATATCTGTCCTATTTCTACGCAACTGATATGTAAGTCATTGTAAAAATGATTGTTTCAATTCGTTCTGTGAAATGTAGCCATCATCAAACATTCTAGCCAAAACATAATCCTTTCTTCAGATTGTATATTTTATATTATATGTATTTGCTCATTCAGAAATACTAAAAGACATCACACTATCCAAAGTTTTGATAAAAGGTTCTTTGGAAAAATCAACAGAATCAAGGTTTTTGGTAAGTCTGGACATCACCGAATCGAAAACTAAGCCAGTGAGGGCTTCTTGAGTTCAGTTTTGATCTAAAACCACAAGCTCTCAAATCACTCTTTCTCTATTTCTATATGGATTGTAAATTGTGGGACTTTTGGGAATTGACGCCAAAATCGAAGATTCCAAAATATTTAAATCCTGAGCAGATTTGCTGAAATAAGTCTTGGAAGCGGCTTCCACTCCAAAAGCATTATTTCAAAGCGCTATATAATTAAGGTATAGTTCCAAAACCTTTTCTTTCATTGTTTTGTGCAAATCAGTCTTATCTATACGAGGACTTTCCTTGTAGATTTCTTTTTCTATCACAGAATTTAGTCTACCAATCAGCACAACTTCTTTGAGCTTTCTTACAACCTTTTCGTGCTTTGTTTCTCTTTTGAGATCTTTATTTAGCAAAAGGTTTTTGAGTAATTGCTGTTGAATTGTAGATGCTCCTTGCATAGAAGAACCTATATGTAGAACATTTCTAAGTGCGGCCCTGATTATTCATATTGGATCTAGTCAACTATGATCTCGATAACGCTGATCTTCCATAGCAACCAAAGCATTTATCATATTTGGAGAAATCGCAGAATATGGGACATATTCCCTATTTTCTTCGTATAGCTTGTAAAGCTCTTTTCCATTTCTATCTTGAATAATTGTAGATTCTGAAAAAACCATATCATTGATTTGAGAAAGGTCTGGCAAATCTAATAATACGTATTTTGTGAACCAAATAGAAAAAATTAAAAAAAGTCAGAATAATATAAATAACAATCCTTTTTTTCGATTTTTGAATAGTTTTTTTGCGTTTGATTTACTTTTTCACAAAGGTCTTGTAGAAAATCTTACTCATCCATAAGATTGGTTGTGCTTAGCTTTTTTCATAAAATTATTAAACAATTAAAATTTAGTTGTATCAAAATCATTTTACTTGTACAAAAAAAAGCTATAAAATCAAGATAAGAGTTTGTGGATTTTGTAAATAGCATTGAATTGTGAACAAAAGTATAATTATAAAGAATAAAAAAATCCCGAACAATTAAGCCAGGATTTTTGTAAATTTATTTTTGAGAATTATTTTCAGTAAATATAACATTTGATGTTTGAATTAGAAATGCTGTCTTTACGCTTGGTCACAATAAATTTCCCTGAATAGTGCATTTCTTCCAATAAGAAAGTACTTTCTTCTGGGTATACTCCTCTAACTTTGGCAACATGTCAGTAAGAACGGTAGTTTGGTCAACCTTGTTTGTAAACAACAATTGCTCAAACAGCAGGGGTCACGGGATTGGAAGCTGATGAATAAACCACTCTAAATCAAGCTGCTTTTGCATTTTCACATCGCTGATTTGCATTTCAACCAAAAGATCTTTCTTGTTTGGTTTCGGAAACATATGGGAAGATTTCTGGCGATATTACAGCAGCATATCGTGTACAATATCCAGCGTAAAAAGAGTTTTGAATATCTTTTTTGAACACAAACTGGGATATTATATTAGACTTGGCAGCTGGTAGTACAACATTTGTAGAACTTGCACTACTAGAAGCAACTGATGGTTGATTTATTTTTGGCTTATATGCTACAACTGGTTTGATAACTGGTTTTGGCCTTTCTAATAAGCCATTGTCATAAGCAACCTCATTCGTGATGTTTATAAACACATCTTGTCCTTGATAAAGCATTTCTGATTCATCTTGGATATAGTTTAGTGACATAAATTCTTCTATATTTAGATTGTATTTGTTTGTAAATATTTTAATATTAATTGTCTCAGGCATTGAGTATAAGAACCCAACATCCTCAGAAGATATAATTAATTTTTGTCCTGGCCTAATTGGACCATTCAATTTGTTTACCTTTTGAATTTTGGCAACTGTTGTACCAAAACTACTCGCAATTTTGCCAAGAACATCTCATGGTTGCACTACATAATGCAAAACTCAAACATCGTCATCTCACTGATCAATACTAATCATATCCATCGTGATTTCTGATGAAGATTCATCACTATATCATACAAAAACAGGGTTTACGTTGATTGTTTGGTCTGTTTTTGGGAAGATTTCTGGTGATGCAATTACAAAAGTAAAAAAAGAAATAAATACTAAAGATAACAAAAACTTAAAAGTAGGAATTTTTTTACTTGTCATAAAATGTTTGAAAGATAAATGGCGGAGAGGGTGGGATTCGAACCCACGGTCCGCTTGCCCGGACAACAGTTTT
>CAZOFM010000045.1:3312-7253 GCA_964579255.1 uncultured Candidatus Peribacteria bacterium | reverse complement strand
ATTGAAAACTCCAATCACTAAACAAAGATAAAAAAAGAAAAGCAGTACAACACAGTGGATTCGGCAAACAATTAATGCAAATCGCAGAACAAATCACAGTTACAAACGATTATCACAAAATTTCCGTAATATCAGGAATCGGAGTAAGAGAATATTATCAAAAAATATGATACAAAAAAGAATGAACTTATATGACAAAATTACTTGTATAGTTTTTTGATATTTTCTATTGAATATGTCACATCAAGTCAATTTTCTTTAATTAATTTAATCAATTTTTCTATTGTAGAAAAGTCTGAAATATCCATAGGTAATTTTGTAGGAGTTGGGTATTTATTATCTTTAAGTCAATCTTTCAGTTGTAATCCATTAAAAGAAAACTCCAAATAGGCCTCTAACTCTTCATTCGCCAACACAGCAAACTCCTTTTGCAAAGCTTGCAATTCAACTAATGCTTGTTTGTTTTCTTCCAAAAGAGATTCTTCTTTTTGTAAAGATCTTTTGAGTCATTCAATGTCAGCAGCCAAAGAATTTCTTTTGACAAAAAGTTGTTTTTCCAAAGCCAAAATTTCAGTAGCTTTTTTGGAGCTTTTTCTATTTTCATCTATTTGCCTAGCAATATTTTCTCTTTCTTCTGTTTTATTTTTAATATTAGCTGTCTTTGAATTTACCGCCTTTTCAAGTCAGGAAACCTTTATTTCCAAATTTTCTAATTCAGCTTTTTTTAATTGCATATAATATCCATAAACAAATGTTCATATAGCATGTTTGGATGCTGAAAGATTATTTTCTATGTAAGATTCTACCTTTTGAATCTCTCAAAGCTCCTGGTCTTTTTTTTGTAGATATTTATTATCAAAATCTTTTCTTTGAGCCAATAATGTTTCAGTTTGTTTCAAAGAAGTTTCCGCTCTTTGTAAATCAGCAAACAAAACTGTCAATTCATTAATCAAGGCAATCACTCTATTATCATCTTTAGTTTCTGACTTTTCTTTATCTTTTGCATTAATTGCAACCTGCAAGGATTCTATCAAATATTCCAAATCTGATTTTTCTTGTTCAATACTTTCAATATCTGTGATAATAAAAGGATTATCATCTTCCAATCTAGATATCGCATTTTTGTTTTGCAACAAAACAGATTGATAAATAGAATATAATTTTTCCAATTCTTGTGAATATTTCACATGTTCTTTCAAAAGCAATTGTATATTTGACTCTCTTTGTTGAATTACATTTTTACCAGACTCTGACACTCTTTTTCCTGAATCTTCCAAATCTGATTTCATTATTTCTTCATTCATTTTTGAAAGTTCTGTAGTCAAACTATCAATCCCAAAATTATATCTTTCTATTGATTTTTGTAAAGCTGCCATTTGCAAATCTATTATTTTTTCTTGTCCTGTTATTACAAAAACAGATTCTGACTTAAATTTTTCAGATATTTCTTTGTATCGCTTATCCTTTAAATCCAAAAGTTGCTTTTGCAAAATTCCAAGTTTACGAATATTTTGATCAATATTCACTTCCCTAATCGGAAGTTGATTCGTTTTCACAACTAATTCTTCTTTATTTTTTTCCATCAATTCTTCTAATTCTTCTATTTTTTTATTGCTATCATTAATTTGATTTTGCAAATTTAGTTTTTCTTGAAAATCTTCCTGGTCTATGTTTGTATCTAAGGAATTCAAAACATTCAATCTGTCTGCATTAGAAGATATTTCTGTGTTTTTTGTTTGGATTTGATTTTCCATATCTGCATTGTTTTTCTCCAAATCATATACATTTTGTGCCAAATCTCTATAATCTTGCTTCAAAGAATCATTCAACTCTATTTGCTTATTATACTCTTCTTCTTTTTTTTGAATTTCAGATTTTGCTTTAGAAAGCATTGCCAACACAGAAGGATTGGACAAAACATCCAAAGTAGCGGATCATTTATCTATATTCAAAGAGTTTTTAAATGAAGTAAGCATTGCCAAATGAGTTTCTATAGCATCTGCATGCACTTCTTTTGGTCAAGTTGTAATCCTTTCATTATTCAATGTTACAGATTTTTGATTCAAAGAAGTCAATAAATTCATAGTTTTATCTACAAAAGCAAGTAATTGAGTTTTGTTTTTGATATTAGGAATTTCTTGCTCCAATCCTGATAAATAGCTATCAAAACTTTCTTCTTTTTTATCTTTTATAAAAAATCTATCCAAAACCAACTCATCAAACAACTTTTTCAAAGAAACTTTAAATTTTTCTAGATCCAAACGCTCTTCTTCCAATTTCATTTCTCTTTGTGTTTCAGAAACCAATTGCAAATAATATTTATCTTTGATGTTTTCTGTTTGAGCTTTTGGCTTTTCTTGTGCTTGAGATTTTTTTGGCGAAGCTGATAAAGCAAAAAACAACGACAATGTCGCTAATGAATAACTAAGTTTTTTTAGAGATGACAAAGAATCCAAAGAGTTTTTAAGTTTCATATTTATCCTATAAAAATATAAACATTCACATATCTTATACAAATTCAAACAAAAAAGTCAATACGAATTAAAGACAAAACAAGAATTAAACAAACATCCAAATAAATCAGAATTTTATTGTATTTCAAAATCAAAATCATATTATGGATAAGATCTTTATGTTTTCCCAAAATATATGCATAAACCCAAAATTGTAGCTCCATGAGGTTCTTATCACAAAGCCATTGTCGCTGCTGAATACTGAGCGGACGAAGTCTATATCTGAGTACCTTTTACATCTCTCAGAATGAGACAAAACAAAATATGAAATTTTGATGAATTAGAAAAAACAGTCAAAGCCCTACATGAGCGTAATACAAAAGCACTTTTGACTATGAATATTTTTCCTAGAAATACAGATATCAAACTTTTTGAGCAAACCGTAGAACGCATCGCAAGCGTATGAGCAGATGCTATAATTTTTTCTGACCCTTGAACTTTCAAAACACTCAAAAAATATGCTCCAGATATTCCACTTCATCTTAGTACACAAACCAGCACGCTCAATTCTGCTTCAGTCGCTTTTTGGGGCGATTTGGGAGTAAAAAGAGTTGTCTTGGCAAGAGAATTGCATCTAGATGAAATCGCTCAAATCAAAAAAGATGTTCCAGAAATGGAGTTGGAAGTTTTTGTGCATTGAGCAATGTGTATGAGTTATTCAGGAAGATGCTTGCTATGAGATTATATGAGTGGAAGACAAGCAAACAAGTGAGAATGTTCGCACTCTTGCAGATTCAAATACAAAGTTTGGCTAGAAGAAGAACGCAGGCCTGGCAAGTTTTTCCAATTAGAAAACGATGAAGACTGAATACATATTTTATCATCCAAAGATTTATGTACAATAAATAGATTAGCAGAATTAATGCCACATATCGACGCTATGAAAATAGAGTGAAGATCAAAATCAGAATTTTATGTCTGATCTGTAGTAAAAGCCTACAAACATGTCCGTGATAGTATAATAAACAACACAGAAATAGACCCAGATATCCAAAATCTAGTCAATGTAATTCCTCATAGAGAATATCGATCAGGATTTGTCTTCAATAAATTATCCGATTATCCAGAATGAGAAATCCAAATAGAAAAAACAGAAACATCCACCACTTTAAACACAGGATGACCTCTTTTTGCTCGCAATAATTTTGGATTTTTTACAGACAAATTCATTATTCACAATAAACAAAAATATTTCCAAATTGATCCCAAAGAGGTAATTACTAGAGATATGGAAATCAAATATATATCAAAAGATCAAATCTGAACACTCAAAATCATTGATATTATAGACAATCAAGCTAGACCTTTGGACAAGTGAGATTGCAACAAACGCGATATATATATACTCACAGACAAAGAAATTCAATGATGGGAAATACTATATCAATAAACAAGCACTTGTAATTAATGATCATTTACTTAATAAAA
>CAZOFM010000045.1:0-3302 GCA_964579255.1 uncultured Candidatus Peribacteria bacterium | reverse complement strand
AATCAATATTTAAATTAGTTGCTTTTATATATTTACAAATAAAATGGAAAAAAAGACATGGAGTGCCTACAAAACTTATTTAGCAATTGCTAGTCTGACTTGATTGATATGAGGAGTTATTTCATTATGAATAGCCCTCACATCTCTTGGAGAAAGAATAATTATTACTAATCAAGAATATGTAGACTGAGACAGATACTATGCAATAGACCAATGTAGCGATTGATATTACAAATGATCCGAAGCAGAAAGAAAAACACTTAGCCCAGAAGAAATAAAAGAATGCGAAGAAGAACAAAGAACAAGATTGATTCTTGCTAGAAATGTTAGAACAAAAGAAAGTGTTTTTGGAGGGATTATTCGAGCAATATTGTTTTCAGCACTTTTCTTTACTCACTATCCAAAATTCAAAAAATCTGATAAATAATAAATTCAAAGAGACGTTCAATGCGTCTTTTTTTATTACTTGCAAAAAGCTAGTCATTTTTTAAAATCAAATCAAGTTTTTATAATCAAAGTTTATTGATGCTATTGATTTGAGATATTCATATTACATCCAAACACAAAGATAGAATAATCCAAGAACTTTCTTCTTTTGTAGAACAAAACGAAGCATCTCAGCATATTGTTTTTTTGGGAGATTTTGTTTATCATTTTTCTTACGATAGGGCTGCAATCTTAGCACTTTATGATTTTTTTATAAAATTGTTTCAAAAATGAAAGAAAATATATATTCTGGCTGGAAATCACGATCGGCTTGGAAATTCATTTGTTTTTGAAGAAGCACAAAAAGCATTTGAAATTATTCAAAATTTGACACAATCTCATCAATGACAAATTCATTTTATTAGCGAGGCAAAACACTTTGAAATAAATAATCAAAAAATCTTATTTTTCCCTTTTATGCTAGAAATCCCAGATCAATCGCCAACAGAAAAACCTCAACGACTTCAAAACATCCAATTTCTCCAAGAATCCAAACACAAAAACGAACAAAAATCTCGACTTGTAAATCAATATCTAGCATACCATTTAGCGCAAAAACCAGACATCATAATACACCATCACTATTTTAATAAAACAAAATTTCCAGGACAAAAATCTCAATTTTCCTACAAAGATATCGCAATCAATTCAGAGTTGTTAGAAAAAGACGATATTCATTTTATTTCTGGGCATCTGCATCAAGCTTTTTCTATCAAAAACTATTTATGCACAGGAAGTGTACGATCCACCAGTCCTTTGGAGATTAATCAAGAAAAGCTTTTATTCAAATATCAAGACAACAAATATCAAGCTTTCCCGATTCGCATCAATCCATATTTACAATTCACAAATTGAGAAAAAATCACACAAGAAACAATTATACAAACATTACAACAACAGACAGAAAATAGCAGCCAGAATTTTTTATGAAATATGCAAATACAAACAAATAAATCAGATTCTTTTGCTCTACAGTATACAAATATCACGATTGTTTGAGACGATTTAAATTACAATGAAATAGAAAAATATATAGATAGCGATGCTTTTCAGCAAGTTTGACAAGTAAAACTCAAAAAACAATCAGTAGCAAGTAGCGAATTATTAGAAAAATTACAGTTATCATCACAGGAAAATCAAACATTTTCACAACGAATAGAATTGCTCAAAAAACATTTACAGCAAAAATTTCCAGATGACTACGAAGAATATAAGCAAACTCTGCAAGAACTCAAAATCCTCTAAAATTTGACAAAAAACGCAAAATTGGTTATACTTATAGAGTATTTTACAAAACAAAAATAAAAATGTCTGAAAACATTATTTTCAAAAAGAAATGATTTGATGGGGCCGAATATATCAAACTCCAAAGAGAAAAAATCTTGAAAGAGGCCTCTTTGCTAGAAAACTGAAAGCTATATATCCAAATAGATTCAAAATTTTTGGAAGATAATCACGCACAAAGGACAATTCCTGGTTATTTAGTAGACAGCCAAAAACTAATTTTTTCTGCAATCAAAGAGCAAATAGAAATAATTTTTTGTGTAAATGCTGACGAAATATTACTAGACAAAGAACAATCTATTGAAGAAACAAATTTTATAATCAAAAGATGCGAATTATTAATCTGAATCAGACCTCATATTGTAATAAGCGATATAAATATACAACAAAGTTTTGATAAAATTCTTGAATTTGAGCAAGAATATCAACGCAGAAACTATAAAGTACGAGAAAAATATAAAACACTATGAGTTGCTGACACAAAAACACTTTTGAGTGAAAATTGATTTGGAAATGATGACCACATTCCTTTATTTAAAAAAATTATTTTGGTGATAAACAACAGCAAAAATCATCAAAACAAAATAATGACTTGTTTGGCTCAAATATACAACGACCAACAAATCTGACTTAATTCTGAATACAGAAGATTTTCTATGTTTCCAATCGCAGATTTCGAAAAAAATCATCCTACAAATATCGCCTACCAACTTGCAATTTGAAATAAGGAAATTATAGAAGAAAATGCAAAAAATATAGAAATTAGCGATAAATTACTAGAATCTATGTGAAAAAGCAAATCTCAAAATATAAACGAAATTTATCCACGAATCCAAGACCAAGAAACAATCGCTATTGCATCATACCAAGAGATCCAAAGAAGAAATAATGAACAAAAATTTGATCAAGATGAATCCGACGCCAAAGATTATATGATTTCAAAATGATACGATTATCAGCTAAAAATCAGCTAAAAAGAAAAAACACCTTATTCGGTGTTTTTTTATTATAAATAATTTTTGTTGTTTATTCTGCCGATTGCAAAGAAGTAAAATCATCCTTCAATTCCTCTAACTCATGAAACAGTTCCTTTATTTCATCAATAGTAAAACAATCATATCAACTTTTATCACAAATTTTTCACACATTAATTTCTTCTGCTTCAACTACTCAATCCACTCCATCTAATATAATTTTAGTGGCAGTATTCATAGTTCCACTCGGAGATAAATACATTTTTTGCAAGTATACAAAAGAATTTGATATGTTTGGATCTAGTATTAAATTCGCAGAAGTAAATAACAATACCATAGACGCCCCCAAAAGAAACAAAGCAATTGCCTTCAACAAACTATTTCTTCTAAGCACATCTCATTCTTGTACTAAATTTTTACGAACAAACATTTTACAATTTATAGTAAATAAAACTCTAAATTAATTATATATGCAAAGATAAAATACACAAAAAAATCTGACTATACAAACACAATCAGATTGACAATTCTTGGAAAAATTATAAAAAACATATTGAA
>CAZOFM010000044.1:2516-7582 GCA_964579255.1 uncultured Candidatus Peribacteria bacterium | reverse complement strand
CGATGGCGAGATTGACAGATTTTTTTGATGACTGAGATGTTGCCGTAATCAAAACCTGAGAAGCATCTTGAAAACTCCCAATAGTCTTGGAATCACTAGCATTAGAATATGAATATAGCAAAGACATCAAAAACAAATATATCTGAGCAATGATTTATCCAGTAATTCTACTATTTGTAGCAATCGTCGCAGTAATCAGTCTTTTTACACTTATTCTCCCATCAATTTTTTCTATCGCAGATAGCTTCCAAAATGCAGATTTACCACGAATCACACAAGCACTTAGAAACTTCTCTTTGTTCTTACAAAATAAACGAAGCACAATTTTACGAATCACATGATCTATTGTTGCAGTTTGATGATTATTTTTATCTACAGACAAATGAAAAAGAATCTGATTTAATTTATTGTTGCAAATTCCTGTGATTGGAAAGATGACACAATATTATTATTTAGTCAGATTTTGTAGATATATGAAATTAATGAATAGTTCCTGAATGAGCTATATACAAACCTTCCAATTACTCAAAGAAATCCTAGGAATCATAGTTTATCAAGAAATGATTGACGAAGTAATTGCCTGACTCAAAGAATGAAAAGATATTTATACATCTATCAAAGATCATAGAAATTTATTACCAGCAGATGTTGCAATAATGATCAAAGTTTGAGAACAAACAGCAAATATAAACCAATCTTTGACAAATGTTCTCACAATGTATGAGTCAGAATTAAATGTAAGTATCAATCGCCTATCCAAAATCATAGAACCAGTAATGTTAGTCGGAATGTGATGAATCGTTGTTGTAATTGCTTACGCAGTATTTGGACTGATTTTACAAATTATGGAATGAGCTGGTTTATAAAACAAAGATTGCAACAGCATCAAAAATATTTATAAGATAGAAGAATTTATTTCTATTTTTTTGATGAAAGCAAAAAACTGATATACCTTATTGGAACTAATGATTGTCTTGGGAGTAATTATCGTAATTATGACAATCACCATGAGATTTGGATCTTCTCGCATAGACGATTTACAAGCTCAGACCAGCAAAGATGAGTTCAAAAACCACTACGAACAAATAATTCTCAGCAATATGAGCTCCAATTATCACAAATGACAAAGATACGAATCTATGGTTATTTCTATCAAATCTTGAACTAATGGCTTTACTTACAATTTCAACAAAGAAAAAGAATCAGATTCCAATTTTGATTATACTTGATATTCCAATCCAAACTTCCAAATCACAGATCTAACATTCAAATGAGAATCTGTCCAAGAAATAAAATCAGAATTAATTCCTTACCAAATTTGATGCAAAATCAATGAGTGAAGCTGACTCGCAACCATCAAAACAAAATCCAAAGATAAAATCGCCTGCTTCCAAATCAACAGCAACAACTGCAAATTAGAAAACATCAAATGCGATTCAGAAAACCTTTAAATCATTCTCCAAAAAATGCAAAAAAAGTGATTTACACTAATAGAAATCCTGATAGTATTACTTGTTTTTTCTATTGGAGTTTTGGCGGTTTTGAGACTAAGTTTGCAAAACATTTACACAATGAGCGAATTAGAAGCGAGAAATACTGCTACATTATTGGCAAAAGAATGATTGGAATTGGTCTACAATACCAGAGATAGCAACCGTATTGCCGCACTTCCTCGAGATTGCATAATTAATAAAAATCTAGACATATACAATAACAAAATCTGTCAAAATCATTTTTTAGATCACTGATGATTATGGACAATAGAAAATTGAGAACAAATTAATTTCAACAAAGTAGACAAAGACGACATTCAAACAAACTCAAAACTTTATATATCCTGAGATAAAACATACAAATACACACACAGCCAAACAAAAGAAGAAAGCATTTTTTCTAGATATATTTTATTTACCTGAGTACAAGAAGACGACAAGATAATAGACACCTGATATATTCTCAAATTAGAATCCCATGTAATATACCAAAAATGAATCCAACAAAAAGAAATTGTATTAGAAACATTTATTTGAAACTATTAATATGCAAAACAAAAAATTCTGATTCACATTGCTTGAACTACTTATATCAATATCCATTATTGCTATTTTGGTCGTAATTTTATTCAGAGCATTCAACACAATTTCCGAAGTAAGTTTCCGTGCTCAACAAGAAAAAAACATCCAACAAGAACTAATCCGAATCAACCAATCTCTACAAAACATAGCAGATAATCACAGCATAGATTTTGATAGATACAAAGAAAATAGTGAAGACAAGCATAGTAGTTTGTTTTTATCTTGAGAAAGCAAAATAGAAATTACAAGCACATGAAATTGCCTTTTGGACACAAAAATACAAACTGGTTTTGACCAAGAACAAATAGACAATCCCTGTCAATTAATAATTATTCCAGAAGACTGAGAAATTATAGAAATTAGTAGTCCTTCGCAAAGCATAATATCTCAGCCATTTTTCACAATACATCCAAACAAAGCAAACTCAGAAATCATAAAAAACGAAAATAATCCACATTTACAAATCAGACAACCAGGATTCCAGCTAAATTTTACAATTTACAGTCCAATATACCAAAAATGAAACCGAGTCAAAACCAGCAAAATCCTATTCCAGCAGTTTTTTAATCTAAAAAAATAGAATGCACAAAAAATGAAACATCAGTTTATTAGTATTATTTATTTTGGTAGCAAGCTCATTGCTATGAATTTTGGCATTCCAATATGTTAAGCATATCGCCGTACAAACCACACAAATCCACAATTATTACAAAGCGTATTACCTAGCAAAATGAGGAAGCGAAATCTGACTAAGTTTGATGAAAATCCGTAAAGAATGATTTTCTCGAAACATAGATAATAACGATAAAATCATATCCCAAAATATTTCAAGCTGACTTCAATTATCAATCAAAATTCAATGAAAATCTGACTTTTTATCTGCATGACATCCAGATGATACAGAATGTAACAATCCAATAATTATAGGAAGCTGACAAAGTTTTATTCTCCCCTTATTTATAGATCAACCTAGCAAAAAAGCCCAGGAAATTTTTTCTGAAAACATCTATTATCAAAACCTATCAGAATGATTAGAATCCTTACAAATCACAGGGATCAGCGAATCTAGAAATGTAAATCTATGAATAATAATTTCATCCGAATGAGAACTAACAGGGGCATATTTTACAGGAAAATCATTATATTGAAATGTATTTGAGGAATTTGTAAAAAATATAAAATCTTTTTATTCTGCAACAATAGACCCTGCTTTCAGCGACCGACAACATTGAGATTTACAGAACTACCTAATCATCGCCAATACAGAAAAAAGAAACTTAGAATTTTGTCTACAATCTCAACAAGAATTAAGTTTAGAAAAAACCTATATTTCTAGTTTTGGAGAAATTACTACAGAAAAAATCTGACTAGAAACAATTTTCCAACAACCTATACCATCTTATTTAATAGAGAGTTCCCCTCTAACAAGCGATCCTCTATAAAAAAAACTTTATAACAAAAAAGACACGATTGATCGTGTCCTATTATGTTTTTGAAATTTTATAATTTTCACATCAAATCTCCTAATTTAGATTCTTGTTCTTCTTTTGCTTTTTTGCTTAATTCTTCTTTGTCAAAAGTATCTAATACGGCTTTCCATCTTTTGTGTCTAGCATCTCTTTCTCAATCTATAGCAATCTTATCTTCCTCTTCTTCTTTGCGCAAAGTATGTAAATTCATTTGCTCCTCTACATATATTTCATAAAGTCTCAAAATCTGGAAAGACCACAATTCAGAAACAGTTTTTACTACACTTTGATCTCCACTTTTTACAGCAATATAAAGTTCTCTCTCTGATTCCTCTTCTCAATTTTTCAACTCATAATCACTACTAAAAGATCACAATACAAGCTGCTGTAATAAATCCCAGTCAAAATCATCTACAAGCTCTGTAGGAATTTTATAAGATACTGGATCAAATTTTGATAAATATTCTGTGTACCATTCTTGGTCTTTTATTGTTCCATTTATTGGTCATATAAGTTTTTCATATTTCTCTACAATCTGTTTTTTTTCTGGGTTTTCTTTGAGCTCTTCTATAAATGCCTGAAAATCAAAAAGCATATTTACTATAAAAAAATAAAGGTTTATCACAATGACTATATGCAATGACAAATATATTTCAAGTGCTTTTTGATTGAACACTTAAATAAATTTTTGCACAGAAATTCAATGTAAATCTGCCAAGAAATCCAAGACTTCTCCTGTTTTATAACGAGGATCTTGCTGGTTTGCGTAATATCGCTTTTGCGGATGCACAAAAACTATTTCTTGTAAATCCAAAAAATCCTGAAAAATCTCTGCATGTGTAGTAAGAATATAGTGAATATCTCAATTTTTGATTTTCCAAAAAGCTTTATTTTTTTGCAACTGAGTATTAATAGAGCTCAAAACAGAAACTCTAGGATTCTCTCTAATCTTAGCATCTGTCATCATATACATAGTCCACAAATCTGGATATACAAGCAAAGTCTGTCACTTATCCGATAAAGATTCCAAACCAAACAAAGCTGGATCAATTATTTCTTTTTTACTTTTTTTGGGCTTTTTATTTTCCTTTCTTTTGAACAAGCCCTCAATATCTTGACTCAAAAAATATCTAATCACACTTTTGTATGTACTATAATATTGATAAACCATCCAATGAATTCGCTCAATATATTTTTTTGACACAAATTTTGCCTGAAATAATTCTAATTTACGATAACTTGGAAACACATAATTATATTGTTCAAGAAAAGAAATTTCTGGTCCCAATACCAAAAAAAATTCTCAATCAGACAACAACAAATCTCCAACAGAAAATTTAAAATCTGATTCTATTTTTGTAATTTTATCTATTCAAGCATAGCTTGTAAATCAATATAGATACATTTTTTAATAATCTAATAAAATCCTACAACTTAAACTGACCATCTTCATAAATCACTAATTCACTTCAATCTTCCAAATAAGCAGTAACTGTCCTATTTGTCGTAGAGATAATATCTA
>CAZOFM010000044.1:0-2416 GCA_964579255.1 uncultured Candidatus Peribacteria bacterium | reverse complement strand
CTTCAATCTTCCAAATAAGCAGTAACTGTCCTATTTGTCGTAGAGATAATATCTATATGCTCTACGCTTTGATTGAATCCAAGCTCTTTTTTCTCTTCTATAGTCATTTTGCTAATATCTCAAACATATGTTTCTTCGTATGCTCTACCAATAGCTATATGCGTATTTCCATATTTTCATCACATATTTTCATCGTATAAAGTTTCTCACATAAACTTGGTAATACGAGAATGCCTCCCATCAGTCAAACTAAATTCCCCCAAAGCCCTAGTCCCAGAAATTTCAAAAATTTCTGCCAGCAAATCCTTTCAGTCCTTCGCATCAAACTCCACAACCTCTCAATTTTCAAATTTCAAAGAAATTCCATCAATTTTTTGTCCATATCTATACAATGGCTGATTAAATCTAATTCGCCCAGAAGTCTCCCTATAATCTGGCGAAGTAAAGATTTCAAAAGATGGAATATTTCTTCCAGAACCTCCCAACCATTGTCTATCTGATCCAATTTTGATATGTAAATCCACATCTTCTCACAAAACATGCACTTTTTGGATTTTTAAATTATTTAATTTATCAATAATATTCTGAATTTCATTTGCAGTCTTTTGCCAATGTTTGATTGGCTCATCTTCATCTAAATAACAAGCATTGATTATTTGTTCTCGATATTCTTCCAAACTCATATTCGCTTCTTTTGCCATAGCTTCCGTCCCGTACAAACACAAAGTCCAAGTCATTTTTCATTCCAATTCTTTTTGTGTGCGTTTTTCTATATATGGTTTGCGAGATTTGACTCTATTCGCCATTTTTTTTGGATCTACTCATTTGAGTTCATATTTATCTGCTTCCGCCAAAATCGAAATCACATGTGTCATCTGAGCAACTTTTCAATCAAAATAATGATTAGGATAAAAAGATATTTGTTCATCAGAAGCATTTTCATAAAAGTGTCTCGCTACTCCATCAGCTAAATATTCAAAAATCGGATAAGCTCCAGCTTCCAAAATAGATTCTTGCAAAGGCAAATAAAATGGCTTCGCACATTCAGGAATCTGCACAAAAACTACATCTCATTTTTCTACTCATTTCCCACCCCACAATGCAAATTTCACCAGAACATCCGCATACTTCTTTAATAACTCAAAACTCGGTTGATACATATTATATAATAAAAATTAAAATCTGATTCTATTTTTGCAAACAATTTACAACAAAAAAATTATAGCATTTATCATTCCAATTTCAACAAACAAAAAAGTGGCTTAAAATACAAGCCACTCTCAATACCAATAAATACTGTTTTTTTTATTGGCAGATTTTTTTGCTTTTTTCGCTTTCTTCGTCTGTCGATTATGCGACTTTTGCACTCCCATCTTACTAGAATCCGACATATATGACACTTTATCGACCTTACTCATACCAACACAGGTCATGTTGCTTTTTTTTGTGGAAGAGCAAGACAAAAACAAAAAAACAAGCATAAATACAAATAACAAATCTTTTTTCATAATTTTTGATTTTGGTTTAAAAAAAACTATAAACAATTAACCAATAAAGTCAAGAAAAAAAGACCAAGAGAATCTTCCCTTGATCTTGATTGAATATCTTGAAATTAATTCAGAATTATTTTTTCTTTTTAGTAAAGAAATCTATTGCCCCTGCTAATTCTTTGTGAGTTTTGGCATATTCTTCTATTTCTATTCATTTCTGATACGCCTCCATAGATTGAAGCAGTGCTCTAGTTCCAGCTTTAGTTCATTTTGGATGAGAATGGCATCCAGCCCCCATCGTAGTAATAAAGTCTACATTTCACATTATTTCAATAAATGGCTTCAACAAAGTTGGATTCAATCCTCAGGATATAATTGGACAACATTTCTTCATTGTTCTCCAAGAGTCATCCTCTACTAACAATGTTTTATCTGAATCTACCTTTACTTTATTTACAAAATCCTCATCAGATTCTGGAATCAATCCCCAACTTTGATCAAAAATATGTCCCTTGGAAAAATATGAGTAAATTCCCTCTGCCGCCGTCACATCTTCTGTAGGAGTCCCAGCCATTTTTCCAACTCCAGCTGTCCCAGTATGAATTCCACTTGCTCCAGCCAATCTAGCAAACTTTGACAACACAAGCACGCTATACCCAATTGGATTTTCTGGTCTAGTAAATGCTCCATGTCCAGCCCTATGGAAGTGAATAAATATATCTGGATATTTCCTTCTCAAAGTTTGAACTGCCATCCAGCCTGCCGTAGTTCCATCAATCAAAAAAGCATAAGATCATTTCTCCATTCCAGAATTTACAATCATTTCACATCTTTGAATCATTGTATCATAATCAGCAGCAGAGACATTAAAAGAATGTACTTTTTTGTGTCCAGTTTCCTTGACTGCTTTGTCCATTGCTTCTTTT
>CAZOFM010000043.1:0-7600 GCA_964579255.1 uncultured Candidatus Peribacteria bacterium | reverse complement strand
ATTCAACAGCTCGAGGGGTTTTTGTTACTTTTTGACCCGGAAGCAAAAAGTAAATTAAAGAATGAATAGTAAATAATTATATATCTATATCTTTTGCTAATTTAGCGTGCGTCAAAATAAAATGCTTTCTAGATTGTACATCTTCTCACATCAAAATTCTAAATAATCTATCTACTTCTTCAGCATCAGAAATAGTAATCTGATTTAATTGCCTAGTGCTTGGATCCATTGTGGTAGACCATAGTTGATCTGCATTCATTTCTCCAAGTCCTTTATATCTTTGTATTTCAGTTCTATCTGGATTCATTCCAAAATCTACAGGAGTTTGGTTTTCATCGTATACATAAATTTCCTTTTTCCCTTCTGAGAATTTGTAAATAGGAGGACAAGCTGCGTATACATGACCATTTTCTATCAAAGGTCTCATAAATCTAAAGAAAAAAGTCAGAAGCAATGTTCTAATATGTGCTCCATCCACATCGGCATCAGTCATTATTATTATTTTGTCATATCTCAATCATTCCAAATCAAAACTATCTCTAACTCATCAACCAATAGCGGTGATTAGAGCTTTGATTTCATTGTTTCACATAATTCTTTGTATGCTTGCCTGTTCTGTATTTAAGATTTTACCTCTCAATGGAAGAATCGCTTGAAAACTACTATCGCGTCATTGTTTTGCGCTTCCTCACGCAGAATCTCCCTCCACAATATAAAGTTCTGTTCATTCTTTTCATCTTTTGGAGCAATCAGCGAGTTTGCCTGGTAAAACTCCACCAGCAAGTACATTTTTCCTAAGTACTGTTTCTTTTGCTAGCTTTGCAGCTAATCTTGCTCTCGCAGCTAATTCTATTTTTTCAAATATTTTATCAAATTCTTCTTCATTTTCTGTGAAATATTCCTTAAGATAATTATAGGTGATTTTTTCAACCTCTTTTCTTACATAACTATTTCATAATCTACCTTTTGTTTGTCATTCAAATTGTGGTTCTGGAATCTTTACAGTAATTATTGCATATAGACCGTCAGTCACATCAGAATATTGAAATTCTCATATTTTTTTGTTGATTTTGTCTCTTTCTTTTGCTAGTTCATTGATTACAGTCAGTAATGCAGATCTAAAACCAAGAACATGCGCCCCACCATCTGTAGTAGGGATATTATTTACAAAAGACAAGGTATTGTCATTATTAGTATTTACCAACTGAAAAGCTATTTCAGCCAAACAATTTTTTCATTCTTTTTGAAAATAGTGAGGAGAAGCAATTGTTTGTTGCTCTCAAACAAGGTTTTTTAGCCAAGTTTTGATTCCTCATTCATAGTAAAATCTTTGTCTATATCAGGTTTTTTTGTTTACAAAGTTGAATGTCACTCCTGGCGTAAGATAAGCCGCTTGTTTCATTCTAGCTAACTCAGTAATTTGAGAAAATTCTATTGTTTCAAAAATACTAGAATCTGGCATAAATTTTACGGTTGTACCTACTTTGTCTGTATCTCATACTATTTCTAGTTCTCCAATTGGAATTCATTTTTCAAATCTTTGATAATGTTTTTTTCAATTCTTATATACGATTACCTCCAGTCGTGTAGAAAGTGCGTTTACAACAGCAGCACCTACACCATGTAATCATCCAGAAATTTTATAACTTGATTTGTCAAATTTTCCTCCTGCATGCAATACAGTAAAAACAGTTTCTAATGCAGATTTTCCTGTTTTTGGATGTTTGTCCACAGGAATTCATCTTCAGTTATCGTGTATGGTTACAGAACCATCTTCTTGTAGGGTAGTAGTAATTGTGCTACAATATCCAGCTAATGCTTCATCCACAGCATTATCCACAACTTCTTGAATCATATGATGAAGTCATTTTGCATCAGTAGATCATATATACATACCAGGTCTTTGTCTAATTGGTTCTAATCCCTCCAAAACCTTGATATGTGAAGCATCATATCATTGGCTATCCAACTTACTATGAGTTGTTTGTTTTACCAAATCTTCTGTCATTTTTTTGAAATTATGTATTAAATGTGTTTTTGATAGTTTTATTATTTATCTTCTTGTATATTAGTAGGAAAGTCTATCTCATCAAAATCAAAGTCATCATCATCCAAAAAGTCGTAAGTGTTTTCCTCATATTTCTTGTTTTTTAATTTTTCAGCTTTTTTTCTTTTCTTCTCTCAGTGTTTTAGTTTAGCAATATCATCTTCAATTCCAAGTATTTTTTGTAATCAAGCATGTTCTTTGAGTTTTTGAATTACTTTTTGTTCTATTTGTCTTACTCTTTCTCTAGTTACATTAAATTCTTCTCAGACTTGCTCCAAAGTATATCTTGGTCAATCAATACCATATCTCATTTTTACTATTTTTGCTTCTCTATCATCCAACATATCTAGAATCATATCCAGATTCTTTCTAAGAGTGTTTTTTTCTGCGAATTGATCAGGTCTAAGTGTGTTATTGTCTTCAATCAAATCAGCCAAAGTATCTTTTCATTCATCTCAAACTTCCCTATCCAAAGATACATTTCCAAAAATCACTTCTTCTAGTTTTTTGATTTTTTTGATAGGAAATCCAAGTTTTTGTCAAATTTCTTTGGAAGTTGGTTCTCTACCAATTTTTTGAAAAAGCAGTTGGTATGTTTTGTTGTAAGAGTTGATTTCATCAATCAAGTGTACTGGAATCCTAACGTGCTTTGTCATATCAGCAATTGCTTTTGTAATAGATTGTTTGATCCATCGTGTCGCATAAGTAGAAAATTTAAATTCCTTATCTGGGTCAAATTTCTCTATGGCCTTAATTAATCATATATTTCATTCTTGAATCAAATCTGAAAAACTCAATCTAGATCCAAAAAATCTTTTTGCAATACTAATGACAAGTCTAAGATTGGATGCAATTAGTATCTTTTTTGCTTCTTCGTCTCATTTTTTTATTCTTTTGGCAATGTCTTTTTCTTGTTCTGCTGTCAAAAGTGGAATATTGGAAATATCATTGAAATATAATTTTATAAAATCTTTGTGTTGAAGGTTTGCTGGTCCACGAGTGTTTTCTGAGTATAGTTCAACTTTTCATAATCTAGACTCTTTTTTGAAAGCTTCAGCTTCTTTTTCCAAAACCTCTTCTATCGTCAAAATTTTGATTCAAAGCTTTTCAGCTAAATCATAAACTTTTTCTACCACTTTGATATTCAAATCCATATCATCTATTTCAGCAATCACGTCTTCTTCATTTACAATTCATGTAGCAAATCCTTTTTTGAGCAATTCTTGTAATTCCGGAGATAGTTCTGCAATATCATCTTGAAAGCTTTCTCGTATTTCTTTTTTGGCTATTTGCATGCAAAAAATAGAAAATATAAAATTTTTTTTGGTAACAATTTGATAAAAAGACCAAATATTTGACAAATATCAAAAACCATGTATAATATAGCTGTGTAGTGAAGCAACCCATATTTATTCCACTATTATTTGTTGTTGTGGAATTAAGCTTACGATTGATCGTAAATAAAAAACTGGATGATAATAGTCCGGTTTTTTGTTTTATGCAAAAAATACAGCCATTTGTTTATAGGAATTTATTGCTCTATAGCAAGAGAAAGTTTTTTATTTCTTGCAACAAAGATATTTAATAAATTTTTCAAAAATCCAAAACTCTTGTTTTTCTTTCAGATAACTATAGTATCAAAAATATATTTGTATCATTCGACAAGATTTAGTTTATAATTTTTTTGATATGTTCCATTATTTTATATGAAAAATTCAAAAATATTGAGATATTGTCTATATTCAGAATTCTCAACTTTGAATAGAAGTAAATTATCTTTGACAAAAATCAGAATGAGAGTTTTTTTTATATCCACATATAGATGATTCCAAAAAAACAATTAGATATTTTGCTTTTGATTCTTTTTCACAAAAAAACTCTTTTGAGGACTTATTAAAAATTAATGGAATCTGACCCAAAACTGCGTTCCAAATAGTCCAACTTCCTAGTGAAGAATTAAAAAGCTCTATACAAAATTTGGATATACAATATCTACAAAAAATACCATGAATCTGACCCAAAACTGCAAAAAAAATCCTATTGGAAATGAAGTGAAATTTTGATTTACAAGATATTCAAAAGATGGATATAGATCAAAAATTATATAGAGATATAGTAAAATCGCTCAAATGATTCGGTTATGATGCCGATAGAATCAAGGAGGTTTTACAAAAATATCCATCAAAAATTACAAAATCCAATATGGCAGAAGTAATCAAACGAGTTATTTGACAAATATAATAAAAAGCCACCCAAATTTGGGTGGCTTAATGTTTTAGAGCGTTTCCTTGATAGGATTCGCATTTAATATATCTATAGGGATAGGAGTCCCTGTTCTTAAACAGAATCCATAGCATTTATTTTCAATTCTTATTAATGCTTTTTTACATAATCTCAATGTTTCCATTGCGTTATTTAGCTGGATCTGTCTAACAGGTAAAGATGAGTCTAGACAAGTATTTAGTAATATGTCTTCCTCAGTGTGAGCATCCTCTCTTTTGGATGTTATCTCTACAAATGCGAGGATATCTTCCGCTCGTTGCAAGCGTTTCATAATTTTTGTTTTTAGAAGATCAATATCTTCTGGTTTCAGGTGTGTTTTAGTCGCTTCCATATTTTTGGTTTTTTTATGTTTTACCAAGAGATTATTAGGTTTTATAAGTAAAAATCAAGAGTTTTTTCTTTGTTGATATTTGTAAAGAAATCAATATATTTATAAATACTAACCAAAACAAAAAAAAATGGAAAAATTTACTGTAAAATTTCGTCCTATGAAGGAATTATCATGGGTTGAATTTAAAGAAGTGGTTTGTAATATAGACGAACCAAAGAAACTTTTGAGTTTTGCTCAATCTAAAACTCTTACTCAAAAAGAATTTTATTTTCTTTTGGATAGGGTAGCATTCCTTTATTCAAATATGAGAAAAGAACTTTTTACCACATCTCAGTTATCTATATCTTCCCGATTGTTTAAATATTTATATACTGTATCTACGAATTTAGATATTAAAGATTATTGTGAATATATGAAAGCAATCAAGTCTGGAAAAAATATTCCAGAATTAACAAGAAGGGATTTTATGGATAATGAGGTCTTGTTTAAAAAAAGATTTTTTCGTTATATTAGTGCATTGAATGTGCTAATAGAGTTCCAGGCCAATGAGGTTTGGAATCCAGATTATTTAGAGTATTTACTATCTTTGTCTATGGATCTTATGAAATTTCAGGGTCCTATAGCAAAAAAACTCTATCGTTGTGATCGTTATGCTTAATTTTTGCCCCGCATATTGCGGGGCTTCTTGTTATCTTGCTTTTTTAAAAGAAAATCTTAGGATTGTTTTGATTTAAAACTTATAGAAATCTTTTTATTCCCCAATATACTCTATGAATATTCGTAACTTTTGTATAATCGCTCATATTGATCATGGAAAATCCACACTAGCAGATAGAATGCTGGAAATTAGCTGAACAATCAGAAAATTAAATCATAGCCAAGTTTTGGATAGTATGGATATTGAACAAGAAAGATGAATCACTATCAAATTGACTCCAGCTAGAATGCAACGAAAATGATATGAATTCAATATGATTGATACTCCATGACATGTAGATTTTCAATATGAAGTTTCTCGTTCATTAGCCTCTGTGGAATGAGCTATTTTGTTGGTTGATGCATCTCAGTGAATACAAGCTCAAACGCTATCTGTACTATACCAAGCAATAGATCAAAATCTGACTATTATTCCTGTTTTGAATAAAATTGATCTTCCTGCTGCCAATCCAGAAAGAGTTGCTAAAGAATTGGAAAATACAATTTGAATAGATTCTTCAGAAATAATAAAGGTTTCGTGAAAAACTGGAGAATGAGTAGATCTCGTGTTGGATGCAATCATAGAAAGAATTCAAGATCCTCAGTCATTCAAGGCATCCAATCCCAAAAAATATCGACTCAATCCAGATAATTCATCTTTGCTTGATCAAGAGACATCTAGAGCTTTGATTTTTGATTCTGTATATGATCCATACAAATGAGTTTTGGCATATATCAAAGTGGTAGATTGACAACTCAAAGTAGGAGATTCTTTGAATTTGCTTTATAGTCATAATCTTATAAATCCTACAGAAGTTTGATATTTTTCTCCAGATTACAAATCTGATAAATCCTTAAAAGAATGACAAATTTGATATATAGTGACAGGAGAAAAATCAGTGAGAGATGTGCAAATTGGAGATACAATTATAGCAAATCCTCAAAACAAAGAAAGAAATATTTATACCATTCCTGGTTTCAAAAAGGTAAAACCATTTGTCTATGCTGGAATTTATCCAATGGATTCCACGGAATACGACAAACTCAAAGATTCTCTAGAAAAATTATCTCTGAATGATAGTGCCATTGAATATGAATTGGAAGATTCCAAAGCATTGGGATTTGGTTTTAGATGTGGTTTTTTGTGAATGTTGCATATGGATATTGTCAAAGAAAGATTGATTAGAGAATATTGATTGGATACGATTTTTACAATTCCGACTGTGGTATATTTAGTCAAATCCAAAAATCTTTCTATCGATTCAATCAAATTGTGAAATAATATTCAGAATCTTATTCAAACTTGACTTTGGAAACAAATAATCAAAGATCATAAAAAATATAATGAATCTGACTTTGTGGACGAAATTCCTACAGAAATACAAGAACAGCTCAAACCACGATTGGTTGTCAAATCATGAGCAGATATGGTGGAGCAGGGGATGATAGAGGAGATTTTGGAACCAGTTGCTACAGTGGAAATTGTTGGTCCTCAGGAATATGCCGGTAATGTTATGCAACTTTGCCAGGAATTTAGGTGAAAACTACAGACAATGGATTATATAGATTCTACTAGAGTTGTACGACATTATGAATTGCCAATTTGAGAAATTATAATAGATTTTTACGATAGATTAAAATCTGCAACCAAATGATATGCTACCATGAACTATGAATTCAAAAATTATCAAGAATCTGATTTAGTAAAACTGGATATATTTATCAACAACGAAAAGGTTGAGGCATTAAGTTGGGTAGTACACAATGATAGTGCTTATCACAAATGAAGAGCTGTTGTAGAAAAGCTAAAAGAGTTGATTCCGAGACATCTTTTTTCTATTCCTTTGCAGGCAGGTATTGGAAATAAAATGATAGCCAGAGAGACAATTTGAGCGATGAAAAAAGATGTTTTAGCTAAATGTTATGGTTGAGACGTTAGCAGAAAAAGAAAACTTTTGGAGAAACAAAAAGAATGAAAGAAACGTCTCAAATCAATATGAAATGTCAGTGTCCCAAGTGATGTCTTTATCAAAATGGTGACAAGAAACTAAAAACATATTGATTTTTGTCCTATAATACTTATAATTAAGGTACTAACCAAAACTTATTCCCTTATGAAAGATCTTATTTCTTTGGGAGATTATCTTAGTGATCTAGGATATTCTCCGAGTTGTCATCAGAAGGTTACTGAACTTATCAATGACTTTGATGGATCGAACTATACGATCCACACGATGGTAAAT
>CAZOFM010000042.1:384-7753 GCA_964579255.1 uncultured Candidatus Peribacteria bacterium | reverse complement strand
AATCAAAATGATTTTGGCAAATACTTTTCATCTTTATTTGCGCCCTGGTGATCAGCTGATTAAAAAAGCTGGGGGATTGCATAAATTTGAAAATTGGGATTGACTGATTTTGACTGATAGTGGAGGGTTTCAAGTGTTTAGCTTAGGATTGGCAAAAAGGGATGATCGTGGGCAAAATACTCATTCAGTTGGAATAAAACTAAAAGAAGATTGAGTCAGATTTCGTTCTCCTATAGATGGCTCAAAACACATTTTCACTCCAGAGAAAGTTGTGGATATTCAATGTAATTTTGGAAGTGATGTAATGATGGTTTTGGATGTTTGTTCGCCTTCTGGGGCAGATAAAGATACTGTAAAAAAGCATATGGATATGACTCATCGTCGAGCAAAAAGAGCTTTTGATCATTTTAAAACAAAATATGATTCTGCTCCTGGAGTTTTGTTTCCGATTGTTCAATGAGGGATTTATAAGGATTTGAGACAAGAATCTGTGGACTTTTTGAGCCAATATGCTTGGGATGGAATTGCTGTTTGAGGAGTTAGTGTCGGAGAATCAAAAGAAATGATCCGTGATATTGTAGATTTTGTCGGCGAAAAACTGCCATCAAACAAACCGAGATATTTGATGTGAGTTGGGACCCCAGAAGATATTTTGCATGCGATAGAAAATGGATTTGATATGTTTGATTGTGTACAGCCGACTAGAATTGGAAGACATGGAATAGCATTTTCTGATGAATGAAATATCAAAATTACTAATTCTCAATATAGAGAAGATTTTTCTTCACTTACTCCAAATTGTAATTGCTATACTTGTAAAAATTTCTCAAAAGCCTACCTTCATCATTTACAAAGAGAAGGAGAAATGCTTGGTGGTATATTGCTTAGTTTGCACAATATTGCCTACTTACATAATATGCTGGAGAAACGAAAAGCAGAATTTTAGATTCCCTGTCATTCTTTTAAAATTTTGTAGAGTAGGATTATTTGTATGAAATTTACCATGATTGCTGTTCATCAATAACTGACAAATGGCAATGTCAATCCTGTGTTTGGTAGGATTTTGAGATTAACTCACATATTAATAAAAGCCTGAATCATTATCAAAGAAATAAGTCAGACTCAAATTGTTCTACTATATTCGTTTTTGATTGTATGTAACCTGGATAAAAAATAGTATGCTAAGTATATATATAGTCAGAGTAATATCATATTCCCAATAAGTCAGACTTCTTCCGAAAATGCAGAAAAAATAAAGTCACTTTGTGCCTCTGGTAAGTAGCCAAATTTTTGTAAACCTTTACCATATCATTTTCCTAAAAACCCTCATCATCATATAGCAATTAGAGCTTGTTGATTTTGTCGTCAGACTCATCTTTTTTGCTCATCTACACTTGGGTTAAAAAAATATCTAAATCTATTTTGTATATAATCAAATTTTGGACTAATCATTCAGGCGATACTTCCGATCAAAATTCCTCAAGTTATTACTCCAAAAAACAAATAAACCACTTGTTTTATGTTTGTTCACACATATCGTAATAGCACAAGAGATGTTAATCACAAAATTAGTAAAGTTCCTAAATCGGGGATCAATAAAAAAATAAACAAGAGGATGGAATTTATTACAATAAAACTAAGTGTAAGTTGTTTTGGTTCTTTGGTATCGCGCTTTTTTAATAACCAATATGATAAAAAAAAGACATATCAAATTTTGAAAAACTCGGATGGTTGCATATTTGAAATCCCAGGAATAGATATCCATCATCTTGCTCAGTTCAAAACCATCCCTACTCAAGGCACAAAAACTAGTAGTTGCAAAAGCATTAAAACTACTCCAATAAGTATTATATTGGTTTTTTTTTGGAAAAATTTTAGTGGAACTATATATACAGCTAAAGCCGCAAAACTAGCTATTAATATGTTTTTTAATTGCCTCAAAAAATAGAAATAATTGGATGGATCGTCTGTCCAAAGGCCCTTTGCAATCAACTTTAATGTTATAGTAAAAGATTCGTGAATACTTACGCTATACACGGCAAAAATTCAAAATACTACTAGAATTATTCATACAATTATGATTGGCATTGAAGAATTTTTAAGAAAAAAACACATTCACGGAGAATATGTTTTAATGTATATATTTATTTATTGCTTTTGCAAAGATAAATTAAATTTCTGATTGGCTATTATGTAATAATGGATTATAGCAGCGGAAAATTGTGCTAATTATTTCTGGATTTGTGGTTTTTTCTACTCATATTCCCATTGATCAAAGTCATTCTATGATTAGATTGCATCTAGTTTCCAAGGTGCTTTTGCCTTTTAGAAATCATCTATATCTACCAACAATTTTTTCTACATCATCTTTGCTATTCAAGACATCCATAAATTTTGTAAATCGCGATTTATTTATTTTTCAAGCATCTTTTTCTCATTCATAATATGGAACTACAATATAAAAGTCTTTTGTATAAATCAATCATTGTTGTAAATCAATATCTTGCAAAAATTTAATATATCATTCTCACTGTTTTTTTAAAGTCAGATTTTCAATATCTTTTACATTGCTTTTCATATAATTTATATAATTTGATAGGTCCAAATAGCTATTACGAACCAAAATTTGTATTGGAAAATCTAATCAATTCAAAAACTTTTTGTATTGTTCCAAAACGATTTCTTGTTCATCAGCATTTTTTAAATCTAGATTTAATCAAGAAACTTTGAGAATTGCTCTTAGTCATCAATCCTTTAGAATAATTGTGTCATTTTTGATTTCTGACAAGGGAAGCATTGTCTCTGTATTAAACAGATTTTCTTGTTTTGCTTTTTGGATTTTGGATTTATCTAGTGATTTGAATAATTTCATATTTTGTTTTTATAGATATTAAAGATTTTTGGAAAGCTCTGTAGAATATAAATCAAAGAAAAAGTTTACTAAAACTCGTGACAATCACATAATAACTAATGCTATTGCAACTCCCATCAAGACTTTTTTTGCTTTTGCAAATCATTCTTCTTGTTTTTGGAAAAACATCAAATAAAAAGCATAAATTACTAGAATTAATGATACAAAACTTGTAAGTCAAAGCAACATATTCATAATCATTGTCACATATCCAGTTGCTGGAGTATCTTGGTCATAAATATCTGATCATGTAAGTCCAAAATATTGGCGAATTTTGTATAATAATGAATTATCTTTTGTATTTATGCTATCGTCTTTTAAAATCTGCGCAATATCTGTTTTATCTTTGTCACTGAGATCGTTTCACTCAAACTCTGATCCATAGAAAAAACCATCATCATAATTTCAGTATTGAGCATGACAGTGGAATGTTTGTCCCAAAAATAAACCTATAGACAATACAAACATATAAAATCAGATTTTTTTAAATTTTTGTAGTAACTTCATTTTGTCTGTAAATAATTAAAATTAAACGGTTGGCTTTAATAAAACTTCGAATATTAGTCGGAATATTGAACTAACAACAATTCGGCTCAATCAAATTCAGACTAAAGCGATTGCGGCTGTTCTGATTCATTTGAGTCACTGTTTGTATTTGGAATCGTCGCCTGCTGCCGTGATTATTATGATTCCATGGTAAATTACATATATTAATGCGATCAAACTAAGCAAGCCAAGTGCGTAATTTATAAGGTTTTTTACGATTGTAAATGTCTTTTCTCTTGCTGAATCATGATCTTCAATTTTATTGTCTATTCATTGTATTCCTCATATTTCGCTTTCACTATCGGGACTTTGGATTGCTGTATATGTTCAATCTCTCAATGGATTGGAAATTCCACTTGCATCTATGTAATTGCTTTGGTTATTACTATAAATACTAGATTCTCAAGGAATTTCTAATTGTGCATTGCTTGCTCAAATTAGGCAAAGAAAGCTGATTAATAAAATGCTAAGTTTTTTCATATCTTTTTTTATTTTATAAAGTTTTTTAATTATATTCTTTTTTTATGTTTTTTTCAAACTTTCCTCTTGAAAAAAAACTTTTGTTGTGTATAAATCAATTATTTCTGATAAAATAGATTGACATTTTTTATAAATCTAATCTGGTTTCAAATGTTAAGATCCTTTCTTTTTTTCCTTGTGCTATACCTTTTGGTGGTTTTTACTTCTTTGTTATGATTTTTTTGGCAAGATCCTAGATTTTTCTATTTAGCGGGAATTAATTTTTTATTTTTATCCTTGTTTTTTGTAATATCCTATCTTATAAAGAAAAGAAATAATAATTTGGATGAAGAGGAGTCAACAAGAAGTGAAAAAGTTCGCTATCCAAGTCAATTTGTAAAATATCCTTATGTAAAACAAAAGAAGTCAAAATCTTGGCAAGGAATCGTTTTATTTTTGGCTTTATTGTTGTTTTTGTTTTCAGCAGTAGATTTGATTTTCTGGAATTATTTGGGAGATTTGGTTCGATTGTTCCCTGTTTTGTATTTATTATTGTTATTTATTTCTGGGAAGGATTTGATAGAAAACAGGTTAAAAATATTTTGATTAGATTTTGATTTTTACTTTTTTCTATTTCTATCTAGTTTTGTTGTTTTGGTTTTAGTCTCTGGTACATTGGTTTTTGATCATAAGTCAATCTTGATATTGCTTGGTTTGCTTTTATCTTTTTTATTTTTCTTTGTAGGATATTTATTTGTAAAAAATCAATGATTCCGCTTCTTTTTTAGAATGATTTATTCTAGAATATATTTTGTGCTAATATTGCTTGGTTTTGCTTGGACCTTATTTGCTATTACTAGCAAGGAAGATTTTCAAAAAACTTTTGATAAAATATCTCAAAAAATCTCATCAATTTTTGAAAAAGAAAATGAAGACCCTCTTTTGCTTGATGAGCAATGAGAGCTGATTTCTTCGGGAGTGATCAAGGAAATTGTAGATCAAGAAGAATTTCTTTTTGAAGAATCAGGGGAAGTTTTATCCCCATCGGTGAATCCAATATTTATTTCAGAAGATGAGAATGTTGAAAATAATGAAGAAGTTGTAGAAAAAGTTTCAAAAGATTCTTTGATGACTGAACTATCCCTGAAAGAATCAGATTCTATTTCTATGTTGGATTCTTTGAAATTTTTGATGGAATATTATGATATAGAGCTTTCCAATAAAACAAATACTAGATTTACATATGTATCTTTGCAAAACGCGAACTATCCATATTGGAAAACAGCTTATGAACATAAAATGATATGAGCGAGCAATAATCCTGCTACCAAAATTAGTTGTGAAACATATCAAGTTTTTAAGTGAATGTTGCTAGGATGGGATTTGATTTATGATTCGTCAAATGTAAAAAAAGTGTTTTGGGATGAGGCAGCGAAAAGAAATGATTTGAATGGTTGTGAATATGGAAAACTTTTGAAATGAGAAAATTTATAAAACTCAAAAATAAAAAAACTCGCTGATTAGGCGGGTTTTTTATATATCAAACATTTTTTTGAGATCATCGTCTCTAATCATATTAGGAGATCGCATTGGGTCAAAAGTGATTGTCAGCATTACTTCAAAATCTGGAACTACTTCTATGACGGCATTTTTTATCATTTCTTGAATCATTTCTGCCATTGGGCAGGCTGGTGTGGTAAAACTCATCAAAATTCTGATTATTTTTTCGGTCTCCTCAACTTTCACATTATATATTAATCCCAAAGTATAGATATCTATCATTGGAAATTCTGGATCATAGACTGTTTTTAATTTCTCTTCTATTTGTGTTTTTAAGTCTTTATTGTTCATCTTCTTGTGTTTTTCAAAATAAATTAATATACAAGACAACAAATATCGTCAAGAATATTATTCATATAAATTTGTTCCGTCGCCCCAAAACAATTAATAAAAAGTTGATTATTACATATATTCCAAAAAGTAATGATAATTTGTAGCTGTCTTTGTGCATATTGAGAATGTCTTTTTTATTCTGATTTAATTTTTGTATTCATAAAAATAGATAAAAGCTAATTCCTCGTGATGCTATAAAAATTCCCAAAAAAGCTAGAGCTATTCCAGCAATTGGGTCTTCGTAGACATTTATACTTGTATATGTTGCTATCAAAACAATCGTTCATAAAACTAATTTGATGGCAGATGCTATATGGTAAAGGTACATGTTTTTTGTAGATTAAAATCATATATTTATTTCGTCTTCAGTTTGGTTTTCTGGATCGTTTTTGTCTTCTATTTCGCTTATAGATGGAATATAAAAAGCATTATTTCACATTTCGTATAATTTGTAGTAGATTTTTTCTCGGATTCCAGCTCCAAAAGGGATCATCGCATAAGCAAGAACGGACGGCAACAACATCACTAAATAAGCTTGATCTCCTCATCAGCTTGTAAATCCTTTGTAGATTATACTGAAAATTAAAAAACTCGCTACAAATCATAGTATGTTTCACATAAAAGATGAGCCAGAATAATTTGGGTTTGCAGTGAATTCCACCTGACAAGCTGAAACAAAAACTGAAAACATTATATGGAATCCAAGTATCAAAAACAATGCTTCTATTTGTGATATAAATATAAAGTACAATGGAGCCAAAATAAAGAATAGTAGTGCATTTGTGAGCAATAGTAGTCAGAATGTTTTGGATCAGTCGTAATATTTTTTTGGAAAGAATAGATTATATATTCCAGCTATTGATATATTTCAAATAAATGTTCCCAAAAATCCTATAAACAAAAAGACAACAGCCAGCATTGGTCATCCAGCATCTAATAATGTTCCAATAAAAGTTGTTACCATAAAAATTAAGGCAGAAATAATTCATCAAACTACGAGTCAAATTCAAACTTTACCGACCAATTGTCGTCAGGATAAATTTGATGGTTCGTTGAATGCTTTATCTGTTTTTTCTAAACTTTTCCCAAAATCTGTAGGATTGGCCATTGTTTGGTTTGGAGCAGGAATTGGATCTAATCATTGTAATTGGAAGTTCATAAGCTTTTGTTAGTAATATAAAGATTATAAGCAGGATATTTTTTTGAGCGATTTGTAGAATATTTTATTTTCTGATTTATTCAAAGTCATTGTAGATAGTCAATATAACTGCTCATCATACAACCAAAAAAACTGATTTAAATATTGCGTTTGTTCTCAATCTTTGATGCTAAATCTTTGGATGATTCCTTGGATTTTTTGGTCATTACATTTGATTGTGATTTTGGTTTTTTTGGGTTTTTTGAATCAAATCAGTTTTTTGGACATAGATTTCGTATTGTTTTCTATAAATGACTCTATATCTATTTCTGCTTGTGTTGGATTTTTTGCGATTACGATTGAGTTGGAAAAACTGTCTTCGGTTTCTTGAATATATTGCTTGATTACAGGGACTTCTGGAA
>CAZOFM010000042.1:0-374 GCA_964579255.1 uncultured Candidatus Peribacteria bacterium | reverse complement strand
AGGTTAAAGAGAAGGTTGAGTAGTGGTCTTCAAAAAGTGTTGATTTCTTGATAATTGTATTTGCTTTTTATGCTAATTTTAAAATTATCGAAAATGATTGTTTTTTCTGTCTTTTTGCTACAGCCAAACATAAATAAGCTGACTATAGATATTAAAATAATCAGATTTTTTTTCATAATTTACAGAATAATGTAAACAATAGCTAAAACGATTCCTATACTGATTCCTATTAAGAAATATTTGGTATATGTCTTTGCCTCGTTGTCTTGTTGTTCCTTGTATCAGATGTTGATGCGGGCTAGAATATATCCGAGCATAATTCCGCAAAAAACCAAATAACCTGGCATTAAAATTTCTTTGATTAATACGAAAGA
>CAZOFM010000041.1:2603-7925 GCA_964579255.1 uncultured Candidatus Peribacteria bacterium | reverse complement strand
CGATTCAAAATCTTGGAGAAGCTTGATCCTTAATAATCCCAGATATTTCGTAATATCTCACCATTCTCCAAACTGGAATAATAATGTAAATTCTCATTCTGGTTTGTTTGGAAGTTTTGCTAATGCTTCTTCAGTAATGAATTTTGCAATCGATCATTTTGTTCACTCCCCTGTCACAGCAAACCAAGCCAATCATTTGGATCAGTATTGTTTGATATATTCTTCGTATTTATCAGCTTCTGCTCTGGAAAGAGCTTTTGGTAGATAAATTGCTTTGATGTTTTTTGCCTGTTGGAATAAAACAAAATCCAAAGATTTACCCCAATCTGTCAAATCTTGGAAAGCAAAGTCCTCTACCCTCAATTCTGGCTTATCTGATCAATATTTATCCATCATTTCTTCTCGTGAATATATTGGGAATTTGGAGTCAAAAACTTTTTTTTGAGGAAACAAGGTCTGATTGATATGTGTAAAGTATTTTTCTATGATTTCCAACACATCTGCCTGTTCTACAAAAGACATTTCAAAATCCACCTGTGTAAATTCTGGTTGACGATCTCATCTAGGATCTTCATCACGAAAACATCTTGCAATTTGGACATATTTATCTACTCACGCGACCATCAGCATTTGTTTTTGTTGTTGTGGAGATTGTGGCAATACAAAAAATTTTCCCGGCTCAAATCTCGCAGGAACTACAAACTCTCTGGATCATTCTGGGGTGTTTTTGACAAAAGAAGGAGTCTCTATATGCAAAAATCATTCTTCATCAAAGAAATTTATCGTTTCCTTGAATAATTTATGTCTAGAAATAAGAATATCTTTCATCCTAGATCTTCTAAGATCCAAATAACGATATTCTAGTCTAATATCTTCACCCACAGAAGTTTCGTGATCTATTGGGAAAGGCAATTCTTTGCTTGTAGAAAGAAGTTTGATTTCTGTCGGCGAAATTTCTATTTCACCAGTAATCATATTTTTGTTGATCATATCAGCTGGTCTAGAAATCACAGTTCCAGAAATCTGCAAAACAAATTCTGATTTAATTTCTGGGATTGGGAAATTGTGTTTGCTCGGATCATAAGTAATTTGAGTAATTCAATATCTATCACGCAAATCAATAAAAGTCATTCATCACAGACTTCTCACTTTGTTTACCCAACCAGCAATTTTGACAGATTCTCATATATTTTTTGCAGTTAATTCTCCACAGCTATGACTACGATACATTTGTTTTCTAAAAAAATAAATCATCAACTAAAATATTTAATCAAATCTGATTTTTTATCAAGTAATTATTAAGGATTTTTTGGGATTATGGTTTCTATTACGCACCGAATAAGCTTGCAAAGAAATTTGGATTTACTTCAAAAATCATCCTAATCAATGCGAATAAGAATAAAGCTAATCATTCTCGTCTAGATAATCTCCAACCAGTTCTCATAAAAATAAATGTCACTCCCAATGTCAAAAACAATATCAGAATTGAGAAAATATTATCTCTAAACAACATTCCCCAGCTAGTACTACAATCCGCAACGAATAAACAAGTAGAAGTCAATTCCAATGGAGTGATTATAGAACTAATTCATATTACTCACAAAATGTTGAAGATATCTGATCAAATTACATTTCATATTCACATGTCATATCTTTTCTTAATAATTGCAGTCACAGTTGCTGCGACCTCTGGCAAACTCGTCCCCGCTGCGACTATTGTCGCTCCAATCGCCCATTCTGAAACACCAAAAATTTGTGCAATATAGACTGCCGCATTTACCACATGATCAGAAGCCAAAACCAGCAATCACAAACTTGCTACCAATTTGATTATATTCAATATTATGGCTTTTCAGTTTTTGTGAAATTCGGGAATATCTTTTTTGAAATAAGCAAAAGCAAACAATCACAACAACACAACAATAAATCCTCAAGAATACAAAGATAGATTGATATCAAACAAGAATTGTCAATCCACAGTAGATGTAGATATTAATGATAATACGACAACTCAAACAAACAAATAAATCAGATTTTTAAATTTTGGAGTATCTGTATTCACATCCTCCTCTTCTGGAGCTTCTTTTTTGATCCAAAGATATGAAACATATCCAACTAATAAAGAAATCAAGATTGTACCTTCTCGCCAAGCGACATGTTGATCCCAAAGAAAGAAAAATATCAAAGCAGTAATAAACAACATAAACATCCCATCTCTATAGACAAGTTTTTTGTTGATTATAATTGGTGCGATAATAGCACTTAGACCGAGAATAAAACCCAGATTGAATATATTTGAACCAATTACATTTCATACTGATAAAGCTCAATTTCAATTAATTGCTGCCATAGCAGACAAAAATAATTCTGGCGCAGATGTCCCAAAAGCTACTATTGTCAGTCAAATAAATAATGCTGAAACTTTGAGATATTGTGCAATTCTTACACTAGAGGAAACTAGAAAATTCGCAGAATATCCCAACAAAAATAATCAGAGAATCAATAAAATTATAGCCCAAATCATTTAATATGATTAAAATCTAAAAAATAAGTAAATCACTATAGTGAGTAATGATTGTTGTTTTGTTTTCAACTGATTATAGATAATTAGGAAGATAATTTTGCACGCTTTCTAGTAAAATATTTGATAATATCCATAAAGATAATCACGGAAAAAGTAATCAAAGATATATATAATCGAGTACTCAAACTCATAGCACTTGTACCAAATATTGGCTGTAAAAATGGAATATAAATAATTGCAATACTTGCCAATAAAGATCAAAGCACCGCTAATAAAAGTAGTTTATTTCTCATAAAATTAGTTTTGAAAAACGATGTTTCTAGTGAAATAAAGTTGAATGAATTCATTAGTTCAAACATTATCAATGTAAGTAATGTAGCAGTATGAGCTTGCACCAATGACCAGTTCCAAACTTTTAAAGTCACATAATACACAATCAAAGCTCATATCGTCATAAATAATCCCAAACCAAACATCAAAAACTTTTTATTTTTATCTAAGATTTCAGAATTCCTTTTTGCTTTTTCTTGCATAATTCATTTGGATGCTTCAGTAAATCACAAGGTCAGTGAAGGCAAATTATCTGTGACTAGATTCATAAACAAAATTTGTATTGCTATCAAAGGTGCTGGCCATCATAACAATACCGCGAAAAAGATTGTCAGCAATTCTGCCAGATTACAAGATAATTCGTAAATCACAAATTTTTGGATATTTTTGAATATCGTTCTTCACTGCTCTATCGCAGAAACAATTGTCACAAAGTTGTCATCTTCTAGCACTAAATCTGCTGCTTCACGAGAGACATCTGTTCAGTTGATTCACATTGCGACTCAGACATGTGCTTCTTTCAAAGCTGGAGCGTCATTTACTCCATCTCCGGTCATCACAACAACTTCATCCAGCTCTTTTAATGCTCTTACGATTCTGAGCTTATGCTCAGGACTAACTCTCGCAAAAATCGCAATTTTCCTTACTCTCTTGATCAACTCTTTATCTGTCATTTGATCCAACTCTTCACCACTAACTGCCTCTCCCACAATTCACACATCTTTGGCTATCGCAATCGCCGTATCTACATTATCTCAAGTAATCATTTTGACATCAATTCCAGCATTATGACATTTTGTAATAGCTTCAAAAACTCACTCTCTTGGGCTATCTTCCAAGCCAACCGCTCACAAGAATATTATATTTTCTTCAATAATTCAATTCTGATTTTTTTTCTCTTGTTTGTATCATAGACAAAGTACTCTATATTTTTTACTTGAAAGATTGTCTATTTTTTGCTGGATCTTATCTTTTTCTTTTTGGGATAATTTGATAATTTGATCTCATTTTTGGATATGACTACAATTTGGAATAAAAAATTCTGATGCTCATTTACTAAATAATAGATTTTCTCATTTGGATTGCACAAGCACACTCATCATCTTTTTTTGAGAATTAAATGTGCTTTCGTCTATTCTTTTGTGCTTGGAAATCTCTCCAATCATTCAAGCTTTTTGTCAAAGAACCATCAAAGCTATTTCAGTCGGAGTACCTTTAAAGTCTGTTTCTCAGTGATTTTGAACAATATGTACATTATTACAAAGAATTGCAGATCTAAGTAGGTTGTAAACTTCTGGATTCTTTCTTGGATCAATCTTTTTTCAACTTTCCAAGAAATCTCATTTTTGCTCATAACCAATTCATTCTATATTCAGATTTGAACTATAAGTAAACAGCTCTTTGACAGTCATTTCTCATTTGGTGATAGTTCAAGTTTTATCACTACAAATCACAGTAGCTTCTCCCAAAGTTTCTATAATCGACATTCTATTGACAATTGCTTTCTTTTTTGCCATTTTATAAGTTCATCAGGCAAGAGTAGAAATCAAAACAACTGGCATTCATTCTGGAAATGCTGCAACCATCAATGCAATACTTACCAAAATCACTTCCACCACATTAGCTCATGTCCAAGATTCAATATTATAAAACATAAACAGAGCCGTTCATAAAGACACAAAAATAGCTATCATTGCCATAAATTTTACAAGTTTGTTTACTTTTTGTTTGAGAGGAAGTTCTTTTTCTGCATCAGAAATCATAGATGCGATTTTTCCAAATTCAGAATTGGCTCAAGTATTCAAAACTTTTACAATTGCACGACCATTTACAATATGAGTTCACATATAAATCAGATTTTTTTCTGTATGTGGACTATTGATTTTTGCAAGAGCTTCTTTCTCAATTTCTCTAGATTCTCATGTCAAAACAGCTTCTACTACCATCAAATCTTTGGATTCAAGGATGACGGAGTCTGCTGGAATCTTTGCACCGGTTTCTAGCAAAACTATATCACCTGGGACTAGTTCTTTGGAGTTGATCTGGATTTCTTTTTGATCTCTAATTACAGTAGAAAAAGATTCCAGCATGTTTTTGAGAGCATCTACTGCTTTTTCTGCTTTATATTCTTGGAAAATTCCTACAGTAACTATAATCAAAATCACTCATAAAATAGAAAAAGCCGTGGTTTTATCTCATACAAAAAAAGATAAAATCACTGCTCATATCATAAAATATGTCATAAAATCTCATTTAACTTGTTCTATCAAGATATCTTTTAGAGTTCTCTTTTTCTGTTCTTTGAGAGTGTTTTCTCCATATTGCTCTAAAAGTTTTTTAGCTTCGTTTGTAGTCAAACCTTTGTATTGCATAATTTTACTTGGAATAAAGAAATAAACATAAATAATTATAGTCAGATTTTTGTTTTTTTGAAGTATATCTTGATTATTTTGTCATTTCCTATTACG
>CAZOFM010000041.1:0-2593 GCA_964579255.1 uncultured Candidatus Peribacteria bacterium | reverse complement strand
AAAATGATATATAAATAATAAAAATCAACCCCGGGGTCGACGAAAAAATAGCAGATAAAACCTAGTTTTAAAATAAAAATAAAAAAAAGTCGTTAAAAATTTGACAAAATAAAAATTACGACTATACTTATATTGTCATCAAAAGATGAGTTGTAAAAAACCTGTCTGATGATGATCGGTCTTTATCAAAAAGAACTTGCAGTTATTTGATTGTAGGTGATTGTAAATTTATATTCTGAATTTTGATTTGTAGTTTAGCAATAAATTATAGTCTGATTTGGTTTATATTTATACAATATTTGTAATTTGAGCTTTCAATCTAGGCCTGAATTTGGGTATTGAGTTTGATCGGCTCATATATTCTGAATTTTTATAAGTTTGGAACTTAAAAAGCAAGTATGAATCATCTTTATAAACTCTATTCTTATCTTATGATAAGTTTCAAAAAATTTATTGTTTGATATAGTTTATTGTTTGTGATTTTGGTTGTCATCTATAATGATTCAAATATTTTCCTTAATCAAGGTTGATATTTGGACTATTTGAATTACTTTTTTAAGCATTATATTTCTCTAAAGAAATGTCTTGTTTTATAAAAGTTGTTTGAGGCGATCCCTCAGATATCAAATATAAATAATTGTGATATGGACCTGTGTAAGATTCTTATTGTGATAAGCAAAACTTATTTCAATATAAATCTATAACACATGTCCTTGTTCTTTTGATTTGGATCAAAGGACCTTGGAAGCAATCTTTCAAGGTTTTTTTGTATAAAAAAAACCCAATTAAATCTGGGCTTTTTGTATTTTTGAAACCTGGAACAACTACTCTGCTCTTGTTGTACGATATCTTTCTACAGAACTTAATATTTCTTCTTGTGCTTCAATTACTCCTCCAAATCACTTTACTTCTACTTTGTCATATTTATCATGCTCCAAAAACTTTATTTGCTTGAATAAGGTAAACAACTCTTCTTTCATATGATGTCATAGATCATCAATATGGTGAATTTCATCTCGTCTAGGATCTACATCTCCCGTGGGAACTGCAATAATTTTAGGATCATCTCACTCATTATCATAAGTATACAAAATTCAAATTGGTCTAGCCTTTACCAAACACCCAGTAAAAGTAGGATTAGTAGTAAGCAAGCAAACATCACAAGGATCTCAATCCAAAGAAAGTGTTTGTGGAATAAAACCATAATCTACCGGATAATACATACTATGATGAATCACACGATCCAATGTAAAACAACCGAGATTTTCATCATATTCATATTTATTATTTGATCATTTTGGGACATCCACAATCACATTTATATATCATTTTTTCTGCTCAACAAAAGCAGGAATATCATGTATCAAATGCATTTTTTGAAAGTATAAAAATTTAAAAGCTAGTAAGTATTAAGATTTACACAATAAAAATCAATAAAATATTCAGATTTATTTGTTTGTTTGAATAAATATTTAAATTCGTTGTCATATTGTCAGAATTATTGCTATTCCAATTGTATGTAAAATATAGGCGATTAATAGAAACTTTTTGGTAGACATTTTGTTTCTACTTGCAAGCATAGTAACTCATATTTCTGTAGGCAAAGGACTCATTATCAAAATTCAAGCAACTATCGGCATAATATGTCTATATCAAGAACCAAAAGTTTTTTTTAGAAAGTTTCTAATTTTTACAACAAAAGCTTCTTTTTTTAAGGCATTTATTTCTTTGAGTAAAGATGTTTTGGCAAAAAAGAAAATCACCAAATCACTAATCAAAGCTCAGACTCCTGCAATCAGTATTGATAATAAAAGTATTTTCTCTTTTGCGATTATCAATAAAACTGCTGTAGCAGATGTAGATGTAAATCCGTATGAATACAAAAGTCATCAAAGGAAAGTTCCCAAATATCACAATGAAGTTAGAAAGTTATGAAAAACCTCTGAATTTAATCATTCATAAAACAGAACTATCGCAAGGATTATCGTCAATAAAAATGCTAATAATCTAGGATATTTGATTTGGAATTTCCTTTTTCTTTTTATTGAACTCCAAAATCTTTTTTTCTTTTTTTGTTTGAACATTCTTTTCATAAATCTCAAAATAGATACAAAATAAAGTCTTTTATAATAGTAATTGTTTTTGAAAAAAAAGCAAAAAATAGAAAAACATACGGAGAATTCCAATTGACTTTTGATTAATATTCTAATAAAAAATAAGAATCTGATTTAATTGATATAGTTGGAAATTTTATTTAAAAGTTCTTTTCTTCATCTCTGTTTGCTATTTGAAATCAAAGACAAATCTGGCTCAATTCCAAACATTTCTAAATATATTTTCTTGAAAGAATTTAGGTTTTTGTGTAAATCTTTTTGATTGACTTTATCTATTTTGGATACGATTATTTCAAAATCTAGTTGCTCCTCACTCAAAACTTGCATAAACTCCAAATCAATATTTTGTGGAGGAATTGATCAATCTATCAAAATAAAAATCATTTGTAGGTTTTTTCTTTTTGTGAAATAATCTTGCATTCTATCCATCCAATCAATCCTCTTTTCTTTGCTATGTTTTGCATATCAATATCCAGGCA
>CAZOFM010000040.1:0-8063 GCA_964579255.1 uncultured Candidatus Peribacteria bacterium | reverse complement strand
TAGGATTTCTTTTGCAAATTACATAGAGTCTTCCATGTCTTTTGACTATTTTGCAGTCAATGCATCTTTTTTTTAACGATGTCTTTACTTTCATCAACACACACTTATATAAGTAAATAATTCAACCCTTAATTAGTTGCTTGGTTTTTGTAGTCATTGTATCTATACACAATGCGTCATTGAGTCATATCATACTGACTCACTTCTACTTTTACCCAGTCTCAAGGAATTATAGAGATATGAGATTGAGTCATCTTCCCAGATTTTTTACAGCGAATAAAAGAATCTACATCTTTTAATTGCACCTTGAAAAAGCCAGCAGGCAAAGCCTCTATTACTTCTCCATCTCGTTCTAAAACACCTTCTTTTGCCATTAAACAGTTATTTTTTTAATGTGTAAAACAGTTTGTTTTGGTCTAAAACCAATCGTTCTTTGATATCTATTTTTTCTTCTAAACTTTGTTACCTTAATTTTATCTCCTCTTTTGGATTCTCCAACCTCACAAGACACTGAAGCATTTTTGAGATAAGGAGCACCTAGAGACACTTTTTCTCATTTTTCATCAAAAACTGATACTACATTTTCTACTTCAATTTTTTCTCCCTCTTTCTTATTCAAAAAATCTATTACTATAGAATCTCATTCTGCAACAATATATTGGTGTCATTTAATAGCAATCACTGCGTACATTAGAAACAAATTAACAATTTAAAATCTGATTTATTTTTTTATATATTATTTCAAATCACATTTATACTCAAACATCACATTTGGCTTGAAATATCACTATTATTATACAATTTTTCAAAGCTGAGCAAGTGTATTATATTTTTTCTTATTTTTTCTATAAACAGAAGAAACAATCGCTCTTGTTCTTTTGTATCTCCTAGCACTAGGAAAATCTTGAGCAACGGTTTTTCTATATCGTTTGGTCCCATAATGTTTTTGCTTTTTTGCTTTATCCAAAATATGAGAAGCCCAAAGCTCTTTTTTATAGAAAGAAATCACTCTCTCATTTGTATTTAAATCACCAGATCTTCGAACAGTAAATCACATTAGCCATGATTTTAAAATATAAAGTGTTTGCCGAGAACCGGAATCGAACCGGTACGACATTGCTGTCGCAGGATTTTAAGTCCTGTGCGTCTACCAATTCCGCCACCCCGGCGCTTTACAAAGGCACAGTAGACTATATCTCAAATAATTAACTAGTTTTGAGAGTTGACAACAAGACCCAAACCCTCAATCATTCCTGTAAATAAAAACAGGATTTTTGATTATTTTACAATTTCTTCGTACATTTTATCAAACACAGCAGGGAAAGCCACAGCGATATTTGACAAAACCTTTCTATCTATTTGAATATTCTTTGCTGTCATTTTTCCAACAAAAGTCGAATAATTCATTCCCTTTTCTTTTACAGCAGCAGATAATCTTTCTATCCACAATCTTCTAAATTCTCTCTTTTTTTCTTTTCTACCCACATAAGCGTGTTCACCTTGTTTTACCAAAGCCAATCTTACTTGTTTATAGACATTTTTTCTTCCCAGTCTAAATCATTTTGCTGAGGAGATAAACTTCTTGTGTCTTTTATGTCTTTGGCTTCCTGTTTTTACTCTAACCATTTCTTACTATTTATAAGGAAATAAATTTCTAACTTTTTTCGCAGATGATTCATGAAGAACTTTTCCTGAAACATAAGCTTTATTATTTTTTCACTTATTAGTCAACAAGTGATTATTGCAAGCTTTATCAAAAATTACTTTCTTGTTTTTGGTAATTTTAAATCTTTTTTTCGCTCACTTATGGGTTTTTAGTGCATAAGCCATTTAAGTCAACTATTTACTAAATAAAATCATACTATATCAATGAACCTCTTGTTTTGGCTGATCAAATTGAGATCTACTCACATCCGACAAAGATTCTTTGACAAACAATATTTTTTCTATCGCTTTATCTGCATAAATTTTTTCTCTTCATCTCAATCTAATAAATATTTTTACATTATATCAAGATTCCAACATTTCTCTAACTTTTTTCATTTTCAATTGCAAATCATTATCTCAGATTGCATAATTCAGTTTCATTTCTTTGAGTCAAGTTTGTTTCTGTGTCCTCTTTTTCTCTCTTTCTTCTTTTTGTTTTTGGTACATATATTTTCCATAGTCAAGTAACTTTACTGTAGACGTCATAGTCTCTTGATCATATCTCATCTGAACCAAATCTTTTCAAGTTTCTTCTGCCATCTCCAATGCTTTTCTTCTAGGAAAGGTTCACAAATTTGTACCATCTTCATCTATTATTACAATGTTTGGAGCTTTGATATTTTCATTAGTATAAACCATTGGCGCTCTACGGTCATGAAAAGACTGCCTAGAACCAGGCCTGCCTCCAAAGCCTTTTGATTGATTTTGATTTGATTTATAAACTTGAGTCATACAAACATTAAAACATAAATGAACCGCTCAAAGGTCATATTAATCAATGAACCAATAAGCAAACAATCGCTCCCGGCGGGGTTCGAACCCGCGACCTTCACCGTGAGAGGGTGACGTCCTAGACCACTAGACTACGAGAGCTCTAAATCTAAGAATACGCGTCCAATCTTCCACCAAGAACAAACAAACTACAAATAAATATTAGCAAAAACCAATATGTAGTTGTAGATTTACTCCCGCCAAGAATCGAACTTGGACCTAAAGCTTAGAAGGCTTCTATTCTATCCATTAAACTACGGGAGCCACTCTAGAAGAAGTAAATACATTTGGACCCTATCGGATTCGAACCGATCGCCTTCTGCGTGCAAAACAGACGCTCTAGCCAAATGAGCTAAGGGCCCATAAGAAAAATCTAAATATCTACTTTTCAAGTTTTTGCTACAACAAACATTCAAGCAAAGTTAAATTGGGGAGAGTAGGATTCGAACCTACGTAGCCGCGAGGCGTCAGATTTACAGTCTGATGCATTTAACCACTCTGCCATCTCCCCAAAAACAACCACTACAACACAGGCGTAGCCTCTGTAATAGATTGTCATAAAGGAATCACTCCAAACAAAATCAAGAAACCAATTACGATTATTAGAAAGCCAAACAAGACAAAACCATTTCTAGTAGATCATAGATTACGCTCAAACCAATCAATCCTTCAAAACATATCCGTCACTCCTTGTGAAAAATAAGTCAAAGTAGCTCACAAAGCAGAAATAAATAATCCTGCAAAAATTTGTTTTAACATACTATTACAAAAGCAATAATAAATAATGCAGTTTTCAAAGGAAAGAAAGCGGGTAACGGGACTCGAACCCGTGCAAACAGAGCTGAAGTCTGCTATGCTACACCAATTACATCATACCCGCAGCACAGTAGCACATTTTTTTTCAGCACAAAAAACACGCTGAATACAATGTATAACAAAAAAATATCTAAAATCAAGCCATTTTTCCAAGAAAATGGTTGTTTCAAACACAAGCTCTTATCAGACTTTTATCAAAAAAACAACCAAAAAGTCAAAAAACATCTCTAAAATAATTGAAAAAGTCGTTTGAAAAAGCTTCATTTTTGAGTATACAAAAGTAAATTATTTTTTCAATCCCAAAAATGAATAAAAACAAAGTTTTACAAATATCATTAATAAACCTAATTGGAGTAGCTCTCGTCTATATTTTTTGGAAATATTCAAATCTTGGACCAATACGAGAATCTTTTATTATAGAAAGACAAATAATCCAATTCCTTATTATATGGATAATAACTATGAATTTTCTAATTAGCAAAAATAGGTTTTTGAGATTGATTTCTATTTTTTGAGTTTGTGCTACAGCGCTATTTTTGATACTTGGATTTGCTCCATTATTTTATGAAAAACCAAATTGAGAAAATTTTCAGCTAACTCAAGCCACAGAATACATCTTTATATGAAATCCTACAAACTCAGAAATTACAGAAAATTCAGACCAATGAAAACAAACTATCAAACTGACCAATTCTGAGCAAAAACTTTTTTTGATAGAAAGTGATACTAGAACAATAAATTTCGACGAAAAAGTAAAACTGTCCTGAGAAAATAATATGTTTGTAATCAAACTTCCTGATTCCACGACATTCGTGATGTATCCTTGATCCAAAGTAAAAATTTCAAAAACAGGGAAATATTATATAGACAAAGAATATGGAAATATTGAATATTACCAACCAAATAATAATATACATGAAGTTTCATTTACATATCCACAAGAACAAAAAAACAAGTCAGATTTTATTTTATGATATATGATTGACGATTACGAAAGTAAAAAAATTGACTATATTATATCGCAATGATGATGAACTATAATTCAGGAAGAGATTTATCAGAAATTTTCCAAACAAATATTGCTTTTGGCCCACAAAATACGACCAGATATCTATGCGAATAACTTGGAAAATTACACAGAATACAAAAAATTATTATGACGAACAATCACAGAAAAAAGCCTTGAAAAAGATGAAAACCGACGAAATTCTTTTTTGAATAATATAAAAAAGTGACGTGAAGAAACTCGTAACTTCAAACAGAGTAAATAGTAAAAAGCTTGATTACAAAAAACAAATTAGTAAATTTACAAACCGAAATATTTAAATATTAAAATCAAAAATGTTGCAAAATTACAAACAAAAGTTTGCTGAACTACTCAAAAACAAGCTAAACTTAGAACTAGATCAGATTATTTGATTGATAGAAATCCCACCAGAAAATATTGGCGGAGATTTTGCTTTTCCTTGTTTTTCTTTGGCAAAAGAGCTGAAAAAAGCTCCAAATATAATCGCAGAAGAAATTTCAAAACAACTGGTTTCAAAATATTTTGAAAAAATAACCACTGTCGGTCCTTATATCAATGTATATATAGACAAAAAAGATTTTATCAAAAAATTCTATGATAATCAAGACCCGACACCAGCTGATTATGAAAATCAAGATACCAAAGTTTTGATTGAATATATGAGCGCAAATCCAAATAAACCCTTACATATATGACAAGCAAGAAATATTTGTATATGAGATAGTATCAAGAAAATACACGATTATTTGGGTTATCAGACACACGCTTCAAACTATGGAGATGATAGTTGAGTAAATGTATGATATAATATTGTATGACATATGCACTATTGATTAGCAATAGAAACCGATAAAAAATTTGACCATTATTGTGGAGAGGTTTATACAAAAATGAGAGAAAAAGATGAAGATCCAGAATTCAAGAAAATATTATCAGAAACATTATTGAAAATTGAAGACTGAACAGATCCAGATATTTATAATATACACCAAGAATATACCAAACAATGTGCATTAGAGCAAATCAAAACCTGCCGAAGAATGAATGCGTCTTTTGATATAATCAACCGAGAGACAGATATTTTGCATATGAAATTTTTTGCAGAAGCTATGGAATTACTCAAAGAAAAATGATTTATCAAATATATGGAAGAATGAGAGGCCGCTGGCTGCCGAATTATAGATTTGTCTAGTTTGGAAGAATATCAAAAAGAAGAAAAAAAATATCAAATTCTAATAAAATCTGATTGAGTTGCTACTTATGTTGCCAAAGATATTGCATTTGCATTATGGAAGTTGGGATATTTAACCAAAGATTTTTTATATAAAAAATTCGCTACAGAACCAGATGGAAATATCGTTTACACGACCACAAGCGACCCAAAATGAGAATTAAAAGATAGATTCTGAAACTATAATAAAGCAGTAACTGTAATTGACAACAGACAAATTCCTCCTCAAGAGGTTGTAAAATCTTCTCTCAAACTTTTGGGATATCTCAATAAAAACAAAGAATACACTCCGCTTGGATATTGAGTAGTATATCTTACACCTAAAACATTATTAAATTTTGGATATGAATTGAGCGAAGAAGAAAAAAAGGAAAAAAGATTGCCTTTTGCTAGCAGAAAATGACGAACAGTGACAATAGATGAAATGTTGCAAATTCTACACGAAAAAGCGTATCGAGAAAGCAAAGAACGCAATCCAGAAAAAGATGCTGTACGATTAGATGATGTTTCAGAAAAAATAGCAATATCTTCTCTTAGATTTTTTTTGATAAAAAGCGATATTTCCAAAGATATTATTTTTGATATAGAAGAAGCATTGGATATGCAATGAGAAAGTGGAGCTTATATATTATATACTTGAGCAAGAATCCAAAGTTTGATTGACAACAATCCACACAGTCAAACCGATATATCCGCAAAAGAACTTTCAGAATTATTGACTGAAGATATAGAGTTTGAAATTATCAAAAAAATATGAGAACGAAATGCTGTAGTAATAGAAAGCGAAAAAGAATTAGCTCCTCACTTTTTACCAAGATATTTACTAGAAATATCCAAGTTAGTAAATAGCTACTACGCAAATGTCAAAATACTAAAAAGCGAAGAAAAAACCAAATTAGCAAGAATTTTCTTATTAGAAAAAGTATTAGAAAGAATGAAAACAGTGATGGAGCTTATGGGAATGAGTTTTTTGGAAAGAATGTAATTATATACAAAAAACTCAGATTTAAAAGTCACTTTTACTACCGATCTTTATTTCTGTTGTAATCAAAAGCGTAGCTAGCCCATGCAATAAAATCCAAACTGGCGTCAAAACAATAAATTGCGTAATATAGAAATTATCTGTAAAACCTTTTGCTAATGTTTCTAGATAAACTGGATTCAAACTATTGATTCACAAAATCACGATTTCCAGAGTCAAAACAACACTAATCACGGTCAAAGGAACTAAGAAAATAGAAAAAGTTTTTTTGAGGATTTCATCACTCGGCAATGCAATACGAATTTTGGATTTGCGATACATCAAAAACAACAATAAAAGATACAGAATCAAAACAATACTAGATTTACCAACTGAGATAAAACTTGCAATCTTTTGGTATGAAATTCCAATTATATCCAAATTTGGAGTCAGCATCAAAGATTGAAATAATATATCCAAAGATTGATTTGCTGCCAAACATAAAGTTGCCAAAACATAATTTCAAAGCAAAATTTTCACCATTTTTTCATTTCCTATCACAAAAGCCAAAATTACCAACAGCGCAACCAATAGAAAGAAAAAATATGTAATCAAGTCGTTTGTCATAGTCCAATGCCAAAAGTAAAACTATTGCAAGTCTCAAAATTTTCATTAGTATAACATTGTGTTTTTTATTTTCAAACAAAAAGTGAAATAAATGAAATCGAGCAAAAAATGATTCACTTTGATGGAGGTAATGGTAATTGTTGTAATCATAGCTCTGTGATTAATTGTCGTTTTGGATGCCCTCAAAAATAGTAATACTTATTTACAAAAAACTAGACAAAAAATAGTTGCCATAAACTTGGCAAGAGAGTGAGTAGAACAAGTAATTAATATTAGAAATACAAACCGACAAAAACGAGCTGGAGACAAAGAAAAATCCTGGCTAAAACTAAATCCTTCTGTAGATGAATGAAATGATTGATTAGAAAACGATCCTTGGTTTGGATCGGGATATTATATAATTCTGACTACTACTATGAGCGGTCAGCAATATTTTTACGCAAAATCTTTGAATCACGATTTGCTTGTAGATGAATGATTAAATAATTCTGGAAATTTGGAATATTCGCTTTGTGAAAAAGATTGAAAGCGATCAGCTTGTCCTGGCGAAGTCCCACAAAGTAGCGAATGATACTTTTTCAGAAAAATAGAATGAAAATGATTGTTCCAAAAAGATTCCTCAAATCAAGGCGGAGAGCAGATAAACTGTCCAAATGGATCAGATTCCCAGTGTTCAGACGACTCCGCAAAAGAATTCCGCTTTTGTTCGATAGTAGAGTATTTTTGAATTACAGCTGGAAAAGTAGAACTCTGTACTATCCTCACAAATTACGAAAAATAGAAAAATCCAAATAAAGAAAAAACCCTCGGACAAACCGAGGGTTTTTTAAAGCATAATTATTTCTTAACAAACTTAGTAGTAAATACCCTACCTTGTTTATCAACAAATTTCATAAGATACATAGCAGATTTAAAGGACGATA
>CAZOFM010000039.1:4392-8244 GCA_964579255.1 uncultured Candidatus Peribacteria bacterium | reverse complement strand
ACGGGTACAATCTTGATTGTTTCATAATTTGTTTTGTGTGAAATTTCTGTGATAACTTTGGAAAGATGATTTACATCTTCATCAGAAATTTCATCTCTCATAATTCTTTTTTGTTCAACTACTCTATTGATTATTAGTTCAGGATGAGATATGCTAACAAAAAGTTCTTCAATGAAATCTCCTCATAATTTTTTCACAAAACTTTCTAGGATCTTGTTGATACTCATGGTAAATCATTCTGAGTCAAGAATTTTTCACTTACGAAGTCATTGAGTATGTTCTATTTGTTTAGCTAAGACAATATCTCTGCCTTCATCATTTCATATTACTACAGCTTTTATGGTATCATTTCCGATATCAAAAACGGCTTTTATATTCCTCATATTGTTGTGTGAAATAAAAAAATAAAACTACAATCTTGATTTGAGTATGATTAAGTAGTAATAATGTTTTATAAAAAAACAAGACAATCTTGGAAAGTTGTGATATAAAAAGGTTATCTTGCATTTTTGGTGTGTATAACTTTTGGTTATCAGTTGGGATTGTTGGCTTTGGATCTGTATAATAGAGAGATTCTTTTTCTTTCGTCTTTGTGGAATTTTAGCATTTTATCGTTGAATATTATATCTTTTCATATATTTCCTAGTTTTTTGCTTTTATATAATAAAATTGGAATCCGAATTGTTTTTATCATATATTCTACAATTTTGGAAAATATTCAGCTAATATATTTCTCTGTTTTTTCTTTGAATTTGTTTTTTCCATAAACAACTTCTGTTCAAATATTTATTAGATGTTTATCTTTTTTTAGATTTGGAAGTATAAAAAAAAGCCATGAGTTTTTTTGGTAAATTGTTTTTGAGTTTTTGTTTGCTTGGTATAATGGAACTAAATGAGCCAACCAATATGCCAAATAAATATCTGTATTCCTAATGGAAATATTATATAGGTTTTTGGAATCTTCGCTAATATAAAAACTAAGACAAAATCTTTTTTGGATTTTGCGATTGCTTCTTTTGATTCAAAGGAAAAAAAATGTAAAAGCACTTACAAATCTAGCTTTTCGTATAGATCATTTTTTAGTTATAATAAATAAATCTATATCAGACTCCTGATTGATGCTATTAAAGCTAAGAGAGTTGCAAAGATATACTTCTTGTATTCGTGGAAGCTTTTTGAAAATATTTTGATATTTTTGGATTATATCACGGTATTCCGGCATCAATGGGTTTTCTATATTTCGGGAAAATTCTTTTGTATTTATATCTGGGAGATTTTTTATTTTTTTTGTAGAAAAAAATTCTCAATATTTTGGTACAGGATAATTCATAACTTCATAAAATAATAATTCTGATTTTTTCATGTTTATTTATCTCGTTGTAAACATTCAGATTCTTCTTTGTTTATTTGTATACAGAATCTTTTTTGTATTGATTGTGTCCTAGCATCAATAGTAAATTCGGCGATTTCTTTGCAATTATTGTCTGCATAACATAAAAAGAGATCTATGTTTTTGATAAAATTTCCATCACTTATTTGAAATGTGGATAAACTGTTGTTGTGGAGAGAATCCTTGTTTATATTGACTTCAAAATTATCTCCAGAAAATTTGATTTGATAATTTGGAGTTTTACAATAGTTTTCTTCTAATTTTGGACTAGATAAATCATTTGTGAGATATATTCAGCTTTGATTATTTTGGTCTATATATCAAAAATTTATATTATAATCTGGATTTATGATTATATTGTATTGTTTGGGATATATTAAGTTTTCATCCATATATAATCACTTGCTTGTAATCGCAGAAAAAATGAAATTATTGATATCTCAGTAAATTTTGTTTAAACAAGTTTCTGCATAGAGAAAGTCTTTGTTGGTATTTTGAAAAACATTTCTAAATGTCAGAATTAGTACCAAAATGATTCATATTACAATAATTAATTCCAACATTGTGAATCACTTTTTGTGCATAGTATTTGTATTGATAAAATTAATTGTTTATAATTGGTCTAATCACATATTTGTAATTTTCATCACTTTTTTCTCAAATAATTAATGGCTTTTGTCAGTCAACAACTTGAAATAATAATTCATCTTCTTTCATTACTCTGATGAAATCTGTGATATATCTACCATTTAGTCAAAAAGATACTCATTCTCATTCTATAATTGCTGGGATACTTGTATTTGCAGCTCATTTGTCGGTTTTTCCAGAAGAAATTATTATGCTATTTTCTGTGCTTTCTATTTGTATAAAATTGTTTATATCTTTGGTCAAAATTCAGATTTTTTTGATTGCTTTGTCGCAAAGGTTTTTGTCTACCAAAATTCTTGTATTGAATTGTCTTGGCATAATTTCTTCTCTATCATATTCTGGGAAATTTCATTGAATTAATAGAGATGTTGTCAGAATTTTGATTCCATCGATATCTAGTTCGAATGCTATTAGGTTTTCAGAATAATATATTTGCATTGTGTCGCAATCTTTGCTAATTCCATATTCAGCAATTTTTTGAATATCTGTAATAGATAACTTTGGAACAATTAATGAAAAATCAGCATCTATTGTGTTTTTGGTTTTGTATTCAGCAAGTCTAAAAGAATCTGTACCTACAAAGATCAATTTTGATCAGTCTTCTTCTTTTTTGGATTTGATTAAAATTCATGTCAAAATTGGACTAAAGTTTTTTTCTGTAACTGAATATTCAATTTTTTCCACTCATGTAGCAAAAGTCTGACTATCTAGTTTGATGGATTTTTCTCTTGGAACATCTGGTAATGCTACATATTCGCTAGCAGAAATTCAATTTATATCAAAACTATCTTTGCTGCTTTTGATGCTAATTATTTGTGTTTTTGGGTCTGCTGTGATTTCTATTTCTTGTTCTTCAATACTTTTGATAATATCCAAAAATGTCTTTGCATTTACTGTAACAGCTCATTCTATTCCAACATTACAAGCCATTTCTACTTCTATATATTTTTCCATATCTGTAGCTCTAATTGTCAAAGTATCTATGGAAGCTTTGATATAAATGTTTTGTAAAATTGGTAGTGTAGCATTTTTTGCAACAAATCTGCTAGATAAATCTACTATTTCTACTAATTTTGCTGTTTCTATGTTTATTTTCATGATGATAGAATAAAAGAAATAAATATTTTATTTACCAAAGTTGCGTTTTGTAGACATTTTGTCAAACCAATCAAGTGCTTCATTGTAAGTTGGTATGTCTAATTCTGGACATTTTTTGCTTGTAAAGAATAGTTCAGCATAACCAATCCACCAAGACATAAAACCAGATGTCCTTTGCGCTTCATCTCATTTTGTCCTAATCACTAGTTCTATTGGAGGAATGTGTCCGAGATCCAATGAATCGCTAATTTCTTGTTCGCTTATATTACTCAAATCTCATTTTTCTTTTGCCAATTTTTGGATTCATCTGAGTATTTCATCTCTTCATCAATAATTTACTCAAAAGACAAATCGTTTGTTGCTGTTTGGATATTGGAATTGAGAGGTTTTTTCGTTTAGATAATTTCTAAATCATTCTGTGACTCCATCAGCATTTCAGATTCGTTTGAAATTAATCTGATTTTTTTCTAATATTTCGTATAGTTTACTATCAACTTTTTTGTACATATTCATCAAGAAATCATACTCCTCTGCTGGTCTTTTGTGAGCGTTTTCTGTACTAAGTCATCGCAAAGTAAAAACTTGAACATCTGTATTTGAAAATGTATATTCCAATAAATCAACTCATTTGTTGTAAGATATCCAATATGCTTCTGGAATACTTACTCAATTTTCTCTTGCTCGCGTTCTGTTTCAATCAGGAATTATTGCCACAT
>CAZOFM010000039.1:468-4382 GCA_964579255.1 uncultured Candidatus Peribacteria bacterium | reverse complement strand
CGCAAACCTTATATCAAAGTTTACTATATAAAACTTTAATATGATATGTAACTATTTGTTGTAGTCTTTCAAGTCAAATTATTTTCTTTTATAGTTTCTTTTGGAATTGTTTGTTTTTCTTCTATGTTGTTTGTTGTTTTCTCATCTAGGGTTTCTTGCTTTAGAAGACATTCATTTAAAGGTTTTGAGAACAATTGTAGTTTTTTCATCTGGAACTGTAATAAAAGAAAAATCATCCAAAACTCTTACATCATCAATTTCTCTAGAAGGAATTCAGGTTTTTTGTGTTATAAATTCCACAATTGTTTTTGCATGATAACCAGCTTTTTTGCCTAATGCTAAGAATATCCTTGTTTTTCAACTTTTGCTAAATATAGAAAAGTTATCTATTTTTTGGTAGTATTCTTCGCTAAATTCATTGCTATATACTATTTCCAAAAGAGCTGCTAATACATGTATAGAATCCTTTTCTTGTAACAACTCTTTTGCCATATCCAAATATTTTTTATGATCTCAACTGTCCATAGTATCTTGAATATTGCTTTTGAGTTTTCTTTTTTTGCTTTCTATAATTGTGGAAGCAGCTGGAATTTCTATTTTTTGAATATTCGTGTTTGTGCTTTTTTGGAAAAAAACAAGTTTTTTGTATTCACTGGGAGTGACAAAAGAAATCGCTGTTCATGTTTTGCCTGCTCTACCAGTTCTACCAATTCTATGTACATAGCTTTCTGGATCTTGAGGTAATGCAAAATTTATCACATGTGTAATATCGTTTACATCTATTCATCTGGCTGCAACATCTGTTGCTACCAAGATTTTTACTTTTTTATTTTTAAATAATCTAAGTATTCATTCTCTTTGTTTTTGTTGGATATCTCAATGTAAAGCTTGTGTATTATATCATTTTTCTTGTAATTTTGTGAAAATTTCGTCTACATGTCTTTTGGTTTTATAAAAATCATCTTCTTTGTCCATAAATCTACACAAAGCGTCTAATTTGCTTCTTTCTTGAACTTGTATATAAAATTGCTCTGTTTGCGTAGTCGTCAATTGTTTTTTTTGTATAGAAATTAGTTTGTAATCTCACATATATTTTTTGGCAACTCTCAAAATTTCTTTGGGCATAGTTGCAGAAAATAACAAAACTTTTTTATTCTGATTTGTTTGTTTGAAAATAATTTCTATATCGTCAATAAATCACATATTGAGCATTTCGTCTGCTTCGTCCAATATGAAGTATTTAATATCTTTGAGATTCAGGTTTTTTTTGTTTATATGGTCTATAATTCTACCAGGAGTACCTACGATAATATCTACTCATCTTTTGAGAATTCTATTTTGAATGTCATAAGATTGACCACCATAAATGGCGGCGATCTTGAGTTTTTGAGAAGATTGTAATGAGTCAATTTCTTCTGCAACTTGAATCGCTAATTCTCTAGTAGGAGTGAGAATTAGTGCCTGGATTTTGCCATTGCTTTTTAGTTTTTCTATTAAAGGAATTCCAAAAGCAGCAGTTTTACCTGTTCATGTTTCTGCTTGTCCAATAATATTGTGTTTATCCTCTAATAATAAAGGAATTACTTGTTCTTGTATTGGTGATGGATTTTGGAATCATTTTTTCTCTAATCATTTGAGTGTAGATTCTGATAAATTCAAATCTTGGAATGTAATTTTTGTCATAATAAAAAAATAGTTAAAAGTATAATATATGAGAACTTATTTTCTATTGAAATCAGCTGGTATTTCTCCCCATTCTTTGGTGTTTCGTTTGAGGATTTTTGTGCTGTAATTTGTCTGATTTAATCGGTTTTCTGCTTCTTTTATTTCCTCAAAAATCCTCTCTGTGTTTTCTGTTTTTTCTAATTTTGTTTTACAACTCTTTTGTTGAATCCAAGAGATTGCGTGTTTGGAATCTGAATATAAATATTGGTCAGAATTTTTTTTATATAAATATTTTAGTCATTCTACAATTGCTAAAAACTCTCAAATATTGTTGGTTCAGATAGAAAAGTTTTTGTAAAATATTTTTTGTCAGTCAAGTAAATTTACTCATTGATATTCTAATTTTCCTGGATTTCAACTGCAAGCTGCATCTACAGCAATACTATTTTTTTCAAAGTCAAAATCTCCATCTTTTCGAGATTTTTTGCTTTGATAGTAATCTGTATATGGTTTTTGGAAAGCGATTTCTGCTTCTTCTTTGCTAGAAAATGATTTGTATTTTGCTCAAGAAAATCATTGGACCAATTCTTTACACTTTTCTCGTGAATCAAAAACTCAAATTTCTTTTCATTCTCGTACTGTATAATATTTGGACATTTTTTTGTTTTTTCTAAAAGATTTTGTTTAGGTGTTGTGTGATGATTCTCTCTATTTCATGAATTCATTCCAACACTGATGTGTCTTTGCTGAGTTTGAATATAGATTGTTCTTGACCTTTATCAACACTTACTGTAAATACAGTATTTTTATTTCATACAATTTCAAGCTGATAATCTGTTTTTTCTGTTTTATTAGTTTTTTTTAGTACAATGACATCGTATATTTTTTTGCTAGTTTTGGCTTGGTATTCAAAAACATTGTTTTCTGGTTGTGATATTAATAGTTTGAATAAATCTCAATTTGTAATATTTTTGATAGATCTTTTTTTTAAATTTCGTTTACAAGCTTGTTTGATTTGTCATCGTGTTTTTTCAATATTTTGGTAATATTTGATTTTATCTTTATCTTTTTTGTTGGAAAGTGTTTCTTTTTTTTTGCTATTTGCTGAATATATTCAGGCTTGTATCGCTATATGCTGTATTGAGTATAATAATTCAGATATGATTTTATTTTCATTTTGATTTGGTCGTTTTTCCAAGGATTTTTTTGTTTCATTTATTTTATTTAAAATTTGATTTTTCCAAAAAATAGGATTGTTTTTATCCAAAAACATTTCTAACTTGGCTTTATTTATGTCCATTTAGTTGTTATTTTAATAATAAAGCACCAATTTTATATTTATTTGTAAGTAAAAGTCAATTGTAAGTGTATTGTTAATTTGTAATTTTCTCTTGAATTCTTTGTAATTTTTCGGCTTCCGCTTGATTTCAGATTTCAGTTGTCAAATAACCTGGATATTCTTGGAAAAAGACTGTTTCTCATCAAATATTTTCTTTTCGTTCTTTTTCGAGTCCATGCATTGGATATAATTTGATATGTAGATGATTTACTCATAATCATTCTACGATCATTCCTACTCTTTGTACCGCGAGCTTTTGTTTTAAAATTTGCACTACTTCATCTGTCGCTAATATTATATCTTTATACAATTCTTTATCTCAAATAGAAAACAAATCAGAATCATAATGTTTTTTTGGAATTACTAATGTTTGTCCTTCACAATTTGGATATAAATCTAGAAATGCTATGAATTTTTCATTTTCCCAAATTTTGTAGGAAGGAATTTCTCAGGAATTGATTTTGCAGAATACGCACATTTTGAAAATTTATAATGTAAAATTTTATAACTTATTCTTAATTTACTTTTTGCTTCCGGGTCAAAAAGTAACAAAAGCCTTTAATTTTGTGTTATAAGATTGCAATCAGAATTTTTATAATAATAAAATTGTCACTACATTATAGTATATGATTGTGTTTTGTGAAATCAATAAAAAAAGACTGTGGATCCAATAAAACCACAGTCTATATGAAAGAAGCATAATGATGAAAACACCGCTAATGGGAGTTAATCAGATTTTGATTCGTATAATCATTAAACATTAATAAAACAAATTGTTGTGCTAATAGATCTAAGAGTTAAAGTTTTCTTGATTTTTGTTTTTGTTTTTGTTAGCCAATTCGTCTTTTAATGCTTTCAAGTAGATATACAATATTCTGATATCTTTGCTTGCTTTCGTATATATTATATA
>CAZOFM010000039.1:0-458 GCA_964579255.1 uncultured Candidatus Peribacteria bacterium | reverse complement strand
TGTCTTGAATTTTGAAGCTAGTTTTTTATAGATAAGAGATAGATTTTAGTTGTTTATTAATAATATTTTATGAAAAAATCTTTGGATACGATTGTTGCTTGGGCAAAAAGAAGATGATTTGCTTATCATTGATCAGATATTTATTGAGGATTGGCGAATGCTTGGGATTTGGGGCCATATGGAAATGAAATCAAAAGAAATATTGAAAATAATTGGTGGAAATGTTTTGTACAGACAAGAGATGATGTAATATGATTGGATAGTCAGATTTTGATGAATACAAAGGTTTGGGAAGCTAGTGGACATGTTTGATGATTTTCAGACCCTTTGGTAGATTGTAAAAAATGTAAAAGCAGAGAAAGATCCGATATTTTGATAGAAAAAGAAATAGAATCAAAAAAAATATCCCAATCTGATGTTTCTGAAAAAATTTGAGTTTCTAATTTGGTTCCAGAGTC
>CAZOFM010000038.1:1679-8261 GCA_964579255.1 uncultured Candidatus Peribacteria bacterium | reverse complement strand
TTGCTCGTCGTCCAACTGAATATCATTTCTGCCCATATAATCTTTTAAACTAACAACCGTAGACAAAGTAGAAGATTTATCTGAAATATTATCTCTCAATCATTTTAGCATATCTTTGAAAACTTTGTTTGTACCTGTAAATCGTTCTTCTCCATTCAATTCTTTGAGTAAAACAGATATTTGATCGTAAATTTTCTTGTCTTCCGGACTCAAAGCAACCTCAAAATCAATAAATCAAACCATAAAGTCTTGAGAAACCAGTTTTTTATTTTTGTCAGAATAATGCAATCTACCCACCAAACTATCATATTGTGGATCATATTTTTGTAAGTATAATTGATTACATTGGAAATCAGCATCATCCATTGGATTTCAATTTCAATCTGAATCTTCATTGACATTTATATCTACATAACAAGGTCATAATTTTTCATCATGTTTGATATAAAACAATATCGTATTTTCCAAGCTATTTCCTACAAAAAGCTCAATTCAATTTTCTGTAATTGTCGCTTCTGGAATAGAAAGGAATTGGAAATCTCCAGTAGATTTTTGGGAATCCACAGTAATTGCTAATCTTTTTTTGGCTTCATTTGCAAAATCATCTGTAAGATCTATTGTTGCAAAATATGTTCCGGCTCATGGATATTCATAAGAAAAAGCCACTCCAGTATGAATTGCGTTTTCTTCGCCACAATTTCTTGCATCAGCACAAATAGTTTTTTCAGCAATATCTCAAAGACTTACATCTCTAAATAAAGCAAAATTATCTTGAACAGTATAAAGCAATCTTGGGATTAATCAGTTTTTGATGATAATCGTTCATCACTGAGACACTCATCTATATCACCTATAAAGCACAGAAGCTCTTGGCCTAAAACCACTTGGATCACTTGGTTTGTTATATGAATAAGTGACACGATCTTTTTTGGTAACCAAATCCCAAGTTCCATCTCCATCAAAATCATAGTAAATTGTCCTTTCTTTGATGAAATCTGGTCTATCAGAAATCACTTTGGATATTACTTCAAAAGTCACTTCTTCTCCAACTTCTGCAGCAGCACTACTCATTTTGAGGGTAACTAGAGGAACATCTGGCCTGCTTGCATCTGGTGGGAAAAAGACAATAGGACCATTTCCAATTATATCTTGGCTTGAGTTTTTTCACTCGTCATTGTCATACATAATTACTCCAAACGAATATTCTCCAGGAATCTTTGGCAAAGAAAAGAAAACATAAGGGATATCTCCTGGTGTGATTTTCGTTTCAATCTGTCTTGTCGGATCATCTTTGAGATAATAAAACCATTTGAAATAAGAAATAAATCAATCTGGATCTATCGCATTAGTTGCAGAAACTTTTACTATCAAAGGATCAAACTGATCATTAAATATGTCTCTGACTTGATTTTCATTAAATCATATTCACATTTGATTTCCATATTGAGGAAATTGCAAAATAATATCATCTAACTTTGGCAAGGCATTTACCACACGAAATCGTACTCTCACGGTATTGTTTTTGCCAATAGAAGAGTCTTCAGCGATTAAATCCACATAAGTACATCACAATTCGTCAAATTTGTAGTTGAATGAATTCTGTTTGTATATTTCTTTGTTTTTTGGTTGAAAATAAAATTGTAAATCAGATTTTTCTCATTTTGTATTTACTGACAATCTTGGATCTATTGTAATATCTTGGTATCTATCTACTTGATATGCTGCATGCTCTTCAAAACCAGAAAGTACATTTCAAATTCTACAAACTTCATTTTGTGTGAGAATTATTCCAGCTCTATCCAAAACTTCAAAACTAGCAATTGGATAATCTTTTTCTCCAACAAAAACCGTTCTTGTCACTTCATTGAATGTTCAATTTGCTCCACTTGCTCTAAGTTTTACTCTATATACACCCGTTTTTCTATAAATATGAGAAATCGAATCTGACTGAATTAATCTTTTGTCTCCATCTCCAAAATCTCGTTCGTAAGATACTATATCCTGATTTGTTTCTACTGAGAATGATACAGGATCTCATCGCGTCACAGCTACCGGATTTGCGATGATTTCTGGACGGAGAATTGATGTGATTTCTATTTCTTTTTCTAATTCAGACATTTTTCAATACTGATCTTTTACCAATAATTTGTATTTAAATTTTCATACTGCATTAAATTCTGCGACCATTCTTCCATTTTTTTCTTCTGTAGAAATAATATTTACTCTAGCATTTTCTGGGAAGATTCGTTGATATTCTAATTCATCTATTCAATTTGTTTTGTCTATATCAGAACTAATTGTTGCATCGAATGAAAATCTGGATGGATACAACCATTCATTGGAAGGGATTACTGTAAACTGTGGAATTGGGGCGGTAGAATCCACATAAATCTGACTTGTATCTATATCAGTTTGTCCTAAGCTATCTTCTACTGTAAGTTTAACTGTATAAAATCATGGCTGTTTGAATTGTTGCTTAATATCTTTTCATTGAAAAGTTTCTAATTTGTTTCAATTTTGATCGTAAATTTCCCATGTATAAAGCTTGATAGATGAAGAAAGTGAAAATGATGGACTAGCGTCAAATGCAAATGATACAGAAGTGTTTCCCTGATCTGGAGTTTGTTTGATAATAGCTACGGGATCTGAGGCGATTAAATCAAATGTTTCTGAGGTTTTGTTGTTTTCATTGTCCAAAACTGTCAATTTGATTTTGTATTCTCATTTTCCTGGAAGTGAAACTCTGATCATCTGCGGTTTTCCATCATCATCCCTAGAATATTTAAATCCATTTCTAGATGTAATTTCTCGGTTATGAGCCATAATTTCTCTTCATCACATTGCTAGCGTAGATGTTCCGTCAAAAACAACTCATCTTTCTGCCTCCATTGTTCCAATTTTCACTTTGAAGTTTTTATCCATTTTTTGACCATTTGCATGTACAGATGGAATTGCGGATTTGGGCGCAACATCTATAGAAACACTCGCGTCTCCATCCAAAACTCATTTATGTTTATTAGAGCTTCTAACCGTCAAATGCACTATATAATTTCACTCTTTTTCAAAAGTATGTGTCAAAACTGGAGCATTTCCTATAATTTGATCCACTCAATTCATATCTCTATAATATCGGAAAAAATTTGAAGATGGGATAGTTTCATTGGAAGGATCAGAACTTCCTCTCCCATCAAAAGTAACCGTCAAAGGTGCTGCTCAAGCTTTTGGAGAAGCAACAATTTTGGGAATTGCCGTATATTTGGAGTTAATTGTTTTTAAAATATCAGAAAATGGCTTGTAACAATTCGCCATAAAAGACTGAAAATGTGATCTATAAGCCATATCGTTGGAAGACATTCAAGCAAGTTGCTTGGAAAGTAAATCACATTGCTGATATGTAACTTTAAATGAATAATCCTGTGGAAGCTTTGGAAATAAAGCATTCAAATTGGAGTTTAATTCTCTAAATTTATCCGGATTAATTTGATTTCCTAATTTTGTATTAGCATCTATTTCCACAAAAGAACCCAAAATCTTTTCCCAAGACTCTGCAATTTCATAATTCGCAATATAGGTGTTTGGGACTGCAGCATGAGTTGTAGATTTAAGAAAAAATCATCACAATCAAAGTATAGAAAGCAATCAAATAGATGAAATCAAAATCCAACGATAATGTTTGGTCATACTTGTATTTTTACAGTTTAAAATCTATACTAAATTATATTGCTTTAGCAAAAAAATCAAAATAGATAAAAGAATTCTGGCTATTATTGGTTGACTTTTTTGAATTTTGTGTGGTCGCTTGGAATGTTAGAGAAAATCGAGCATTTTTGAGCCAAATAAAAAAATAAATTCAGAATTATTTGTTTGTAAAATAAAGTAAATTATCTTGCAAAAACATTAGAGTTTTTTATATTTGATGGAGTGAATGTTTTTTATATTGATATATTTTGGAAATGGACCTTTCTCCATACAAACAGCAGTTACAAAAAGCAGTTGATTACTTAGAAAAAGAATTGAAATCCCTACAAGTAGGTAGAGCTTCTACATGATTGGTAGAAAATATTGATGTAGAGTTGAGTTATTGAGGTAGCTTAAAAATCCCACAAGTTTGACATGTGACGATCGTAGATGCCCAGACAATCAAAATTGAGACCTGGGACAAATGAGAACTCAAAAGCGTAGAAAAGGCGATTTATGACGCAAATATTGGACTTACCCCAAAAAATGAATGAGCTTATATTATGATTACAATCCCTCCTCTAAATCAAGAAAGAAGACAAGAAATCGCAAAACAAGTCAAAGCGATGTGAGAAGATTGCAAAGCTCGTATCAGAGTAATTAGACAAGATGCAATGAAAGATACAAAAAAACAAATGGACGATAAGCTAATTTGAGAAGACCAGCACAAAACAAACGAAAAAGAAATAGACTCTATGATCAAAAACACAAATGACAACATTGATTCTATAATAAAAACAAAATCTGAAGATGTAATGAAAGTCTAGTTTGTAATTTTCTTTATATCAAAATATTTTTAGTAATAACTTTTTTCAATGAATATATTTTCTCTCTTATTTACCGAGATTCTAAAGCGTCCGATATTCAACTTAATGGTAATATTTTTGGCTATTTTTGGTGGGAATTTGGGATTGGCGATAATTTTGTTGACAATAATCACCAGACTTGCTATGATCAAACAAACCTCTATGTGAAATGATATGCAAAAAGGAATGTGAGATTTGCAACCAAAATTAGAAGAAATCCAAGAAAAATACAAAGATGACCCAAAAAAACTATCTGAAGAATCTATGAAAATATTCAAAACTCATGGAAAATGACCTCTCAAATGATGTTTGATGATGTTGATTCAGTTACCAGTTTTTATTGGATTATTTACTGTGATTAGAAAGATTTCTAGCAGTGATATCCCAATGGAACGACTTTATAGTTTTATGCCTTTTGGTCAAAAATATCTAGATCCTGCCAACATCAATCACATGTTTTTGGGAATAGATTTATTGGCAAGTAAAAACATAATTCTGACTATTATTGCTGCTGGATTTACATATTTACAGATGAAACTTACGACTCTTGTCAAACCTGCTACTCCTAATATGCCATGAAAAGATTGACAAAATATGCCAGATATGAACAAAATGATGTGATTTATGAATGTATTTATGGTGTTTATGATTGGATCTTTTGTGTATGGAACACAAGCTGGAGTCTGAATTTATATAGCAACTACTTCTGTATTTAGTGTTGTGCAACATTTAATTCAATATAGAGTTTTGTTGAAAGCGAAATTTTTGGAATGGAAAAATAAATGACAAAATATTGTAATGAAAAAATAATTTCAAACATATAAAATCAGAATTATTTATATAAAAAAATCTCTGTGTAAAAAAACAATCAGAGATTTTTTTGTTATTTTGTTTTTTATTTAAAATTAGAGAGGTATCATTCTTCAAACTCTTTCAAGATTTCTACAAAATAATCCTCATAATCTGGAATAGCTTTTTGGCATAAATCATGGAATCATTGAGAATCTGCCTTGGATAGTAAAAGTTCTGCTTCATCTCTTTGTGAAGGAGATAGTTTGAGTGCAAGTTTTGTAATAATGCGTTTTAGTAAAACTGGCTCAATATCTTCTATCAAATCAGGATGATCTTCTGGATGGAATCATGCCTCTATAAGCATATCTTCTATAAATTCGTGAATTTGGGTCATTTGTAATGATTTAAATTATAAAACTATTGTAGTCGAGAAAATGAAGGGTCACCTGGAGTTCTTGCTGGATGATTTTTGTCTGTTATCACTATGGTTGGATCTCAAACTTTTGGTTGATCTGGCAATTCTATAGGAGTTGCGTCTCCAGGTTTGGGTTTGACTCTTTCCATAAAAGTATTAGCAAAAACTGGCATACCAACACCATCTAACCAAAAGTGCCTATTTATCACTTCTCCTGGAACATCAACTGCAGTACCTCCAATTTCTTGCATCTTTGTAAGCATTTCGGTCAATCTAGAACCTGTTCAAGAATCATTTCCAATAAATAAATGACTATAGTATCACATTTTCATTTTTTCATCTGCTGTAAAACTTGCTATATCTTTTCAAGACATCCAAGCTTTGATATTATTCAATACAGTTGTTCATTCTCATTGCTCAATTAAAGCTATTTTTGGGCTAGATAAAAAGGCGTCAGCAGTTCTTGCTGCAGAACTATTTGCGGATAATGAGTCTATTTTTGCATTTAACAATTGTTGTTTCAGTTCGCTTGCTCATCACTCATTTAAAGTCCAAACCGTGTTTTCCATAAATTTATGCATCCAAGAATTAAGTTGTGAATCTTGCCATCACATTTCATTCTTTACAATAGTCCATCGTGCTTGTTGATTATAGCCACCTGCACTAGCAGAAGCTGGAGCATTTCTAAGAGCGGTTTCTATGTTTTGGATGTTATCTGATGTAGCACCAGAATCCATCAAAGCTTGTTTTACTTCATCATGAAGCGCTAACTCTTGTCTAGTTCATACAAAGATAGTTTGTGTTCATTCAATTGGATGATTTCCGAAGATT